>USKS01000191.1 GCA_900555345.1 uncultured Eubacteriales bacterium | reverse complement strand
TTCGCCTTAGTCTCGTGGGCTCGGAGATGTGTATAAGAGACAGACCGAAGCTCGGCTATCGGCTCGAAAGCAGGTGAAGATTTGCGGCTTAAGTGGAAAATATTTCTGGTTGCTCTGTTTCTCATAACGGCGGCGGTATCCGTTACGGCGTTTGTTGTTCTGCGCCTTGATTTTTCCGCCGAAATTGAAAACCTGCGCTCCGCAGCCGTTCAGGAGCACACATATCTTTCCGTATCGCTGCAGAACAGGATAGCTTACGAGCGCCTCGGCGACGATGTGCCCGTGCTGGGGGACGACGACATTGCCCGTCTTGCCTCCCTAACGGTTGGCGCACGCATATCAAACAGAGATAAAAACAGGCTTTGCGGCGGGCACGTGCGCCGCAAAGACGAGGCTGAGCCGGCAATTTCCTCCTTCGGAGAGCTGCCGGAGCTTTCTCTTTTGCCGAAAACCGATGATATGGAGATCGGGAAAAGCTACTGCCGCATATATTCGTCCGAAAAGGGTGCAAAGCGGCTTGCCGTCTGCTCCGTCGCCGCGCCCAAGGAGGGAACGCTTTATATATACACGCTTTACGACATCGACAGCGCGTATGAGAGCTACGGCGCCTCGCAGCTGAAGGTAGGCATTGCCTCGGTATCCTTCGGCATCGTAATTTCCCTTGTACTGTTTGCGGTGACCTCCGCCATGCTGCGCCCGCTTTCCGACATGAACGACACTCTGCGCCTTATTGCGAGCGGCGATTATTCGCAGCGCGCCGCCGTCCGCGGCGGTGCGGAGGAAAAAGAGATAGCCGAAAATATAAACGCCGTTGCGGAGTCCGTTGAGGAAACCGTCGACAGGCTTGAGAGCATTGCCAACGGCAGAAAACGGTATATCGACAGCCTTGCCCATGAGATGAAGACCCCGCTTACGTCCATTCTCTGCTTCGGCGATCTTCTGCGCATAAAGCGCAGCGTCAGCGACGAGGAACGTATAGAGTATTCGGGCATAATCGTGGACGAGGCGAGACGCATGAAAAATCTTTCCTCAAAGCTTCTGGAGCTTGCCTGCGCGGACAGTATGGAACTCGATATGGAGCCGACGAGCGTCCGCGAACTTCTGGAGGAGAGCCGCGCCACGATCGCGCCCGCGCTTGAAGCGCGGGGCATCCATATGGATTACAGCGGGGACGACGGTACTGTCATGTGCGACCGCGAGCTGTTCAAATCCCTCATATACAATCTGTGCGACAACGCCGCAAAAGCAAGCGAGGCGGGGCAGACCGTCCGCCTGCGCTCAAAAGCCGCCGATAACGGCATGATCATAAGCGTTTCCGACAGCGGCATCGGCATGACAAAGGATGTTCTGAAAAAGGTCACCGAGCCGTTTTATATGG
The DNA here is from genome assembly GCA_900555345.1 of uncultured Eubacteriales bacterium. The sequence continues at coordinate 2,469 of USKS01000191.1, read as the reverse complement.
CGGACAAGTCCCGCTCCCGCAAGGCGGGCGGCGCCGGACTGGGGCTGTCGCTGTGCGTTGAGATAGCAAAGCGGCACGGCGCAAGGCTTACGGCGAAAAGCAAACCCGGTGTCGGCACATCCATCTTCATAACCGTACCGTGGGCAAAAAGCGGGGAGGCGAAGAAATGACGGGTGAAAAAACACGCCGCGGCGTATTCAAAAATATAATTCTGCCCATTCTTCTCGCAGCCTCCATCGTTGCGCTGTGGGCTGCGGGCATTGCCGTATATATGCTCTTCGGCGGAAATATCGGAGAGCGGACAGTCGTATACGACAATCCGGAGGGCGGCATGAATTTTTCCGACGGGGACGGCGTCAGCCTGCGCACTATGTACCCGTGGAAGCTTTACTACGGCTGCGAGGCCTTTGACTACAGCGCAAATTCCGACGTTTTCTGCCCCGACGCCGATGCGTTGGCTTACGCGCTGGCGCGCACAATTATGGCGCCGGTAAACGGCGAGAGCATAAGCCTTGATATGTCGCGGGCAAAGGTCGCCCGCCTTGCCTCGGGCGAGGATGTGTACTCATTTCTCAGCGGTGCCGCCGTCGTTTTCGGCGACGGAACGCGCTCTGCGTTCTCAGCGGCGCTTTGCAACGGATCGGTCGTATACTTTGAATTCGGAGAAACGGACGACCGCGAGCTTAGCGGTGATGAGATAAACGACGCATACTCACGGCTTAAAGAGGAGATTTCAACCGGATTTCTGTATTCCGACGGCAGCTATTGGGGACTGTACAGCAGCAATCTCGGCGATGTTTACAAAAAATATGCAGAACTGTATCCTGACGGAGACTGCTCCGACGGCATGCTTTCCGCTCTGGGTATAGACGGTCCGCTTTCAATGCTGTTTTTCAAGCTGGGCTGCATTGATATGAATGCGGGCTGCTGCGAAAATACCGGGATACTCGTCTCCGCGCTTCTCAATTACGGGGTGTGCGACATGACCTACAGCGACGGCTGCATATATATAACCGCCATGGGCGACGCGCAAACGGCGGTGCTGAAATACAGCGTGCGGCTTCGCCGCATAACGGGGCTGTCGCTTTCCTCCGTAACGCCCGCAGGGTATACTGAGAGCGGCGAGAAAAAAAGATGAGAAGCCCTACGGCTGCACCGGCACAAATTACATTTTTCTTACATAAGCATGAATACTTTATGCCCGCGCGCACGCTACAATTTGTACGGCGGCGGGGACAAGGGTCTGCGCAACGCATTGTGCAGACCCTTTTAATTACACCTGCTTTCGTACCGAATTCGCAATTCTTTCTCCTTCAAAAAGTCCCGCCGCACGATTTTTTAAAAACGGGGGCAATTCAATATGAAAAAACCGAAAATAATAAGCTTGTGCGCACTGTCGGCGCTTGTTGCCGTTATGTTGTGTTCCTGTTATGCTGCGGCGGTGTCCGACGTGCCCGAGACCTCCGGCAGTGAGACCGCGCAGTCCGCCGAGGATATGTCCGCCGGAGAAAAGGGCAGTATCCCAAAAGACGGAGACGGCGCATTTACGGTCATAATCGACCCGGGACACGGCTTCGGCGACCCGGGCAGTCAGCCGGAGATGCTCGGAAGGGACGAAGCTGAGGTGACGCTTGCCGCGGCGCTGGCACTCAGGGACAAGCTGAACGCCGCAGGGATAAACTGCGTTCTGACCCATGACGGAAACTCGTTTGTATCATACGGTGAGCTATGCCGCCGCGCGGACGGCTGCGGCGTTCTGTACGACACGGCGAAAATGAGCGACGGGGATGTTTTCAGCGCATATGAGCGCAGCATATGGGCAAATGTGCTGCAAAAGCAATACAAAAACTGTTTTTTCGTTTCGCTGCACACAAACAGCTATGAGGACCCGGGCATATCCGGTCTTTCCATCGACTACTACGCGGGAGACGAAAAGGCGGCAGCTCTGGCGGATTTCTGCGCCGCCTTTGACAGCGCCGTAAAGCGTGAACTCGGAAAGAAGTGCGTTGTCTGGGAGGACACGTGGGACAAGGCGTTTATCGTATGCAAGTATACGAAGATGCCCGCCGTGCTTATAGAGATGGGCTACGGTACAAACAGCCGCGACGCCGCAGACCTCGGCAGCTCCGTCTGGACAGACAAATTTGCCGCAATGCTGTCGGAGCTTATATCGGACAGCGCCGCGGCGCTGGGATAAGCGGGCAAGTGCGATTTTCCACGCGCTTTCATGAGCCGCCCGCGCCCCGCACCCGTATCCGCCGCTCACACCGCCGTTCCTCCCGCGCCCGAACCCGCTGCATACACATCGCCCATGCGTCCGCCGCACCGTCCGTCTCCCCGCCGAAGTTCTGAAACTGCGGGCTTTCAGTTTTTTGCAAAGCAATTCAAACTTTATCGTCAACTTACCAAACGTAAGTAAAGGATGTGAGGGGGCTACTGTCCCGGCAGTAGCCGCCCTCACACTCCCCC
>USKS01000190.1 GCA_900555345.1 uncultured Eubacteriales bacterium | reverse complement strand
GCCTACATGCCCCAGTCCCGCGTCGCGCCGGGCATCTCCGTGCGCCGTCTGGCGGAGCACGGGCGCTATCCCTATCTGCGCTTTGGACATGACAAAGCACCACGCTACATTTCATGGTCCAGCGAAAATCGCAGTCAGCTGATACGCATTCCGGCTGCCACGGGAGAATACAAACGCGCTGAGCTGCGTTCGCCCGATCCGCTGTGCAACCCGTATATCGCCTTTGCGCTTATGATACGCGCGAGCCTTGACGGTATCGAGCGTGGGCTGAAGCTGCCCGAGGCGGCTGACGTGAACCTTTTCACGTCGCCTGACAGCGTTACGGGCAAGTATAAGGCGCTTCCGAAAAGTCTTTGCGAGGCCGCAAACGCCGCAAAAGGCAGCGACTTTATCGCAAAGTGCCTGCCGGAGAGCGTTATAAAAGCATACCTCAGATAAACAGATAAGATAAACAAAACCTGCGACGGGAGGTGGGAGAAATATGGAGTACTCGGAACGCCGCTACGGTGTGCTGCTTGTTTCCGCGTCCGAAAAATTCAATCATTCTCTCCTGCCGCTGCTCCCGTCCGAAAAATATTATCCCGTAACCGTTGTGCCGGACGATTCCGCCGCAAGGCGCTGCATTGCCGAGGGACATTATGACATAATAATGATAAATACGCCTCTGCCCGACGATTTCGGACTCAGGCTTGCCCTTGATATGTGCGAGGGCAGCGGCACGGGAGTTCTGCTTTTCGTAAAGGCGGAGCATTATCCCGACATAACGGCAAGGGTCTCGCCTTACGGCGTGCTGACGGTTTCAAAGCCCGCAAGCGCGGGCACGGTCACCCAGTCGCTCACTCTTATATGCGCTACCCGCGAAAGGCTGCGCCGTATGGAGCAGAAGACCGCCTCCGTTGAAGAAAAGATCGAAGAGATACGAATAGTAAACAGAGCAAAATGGCTGCTTATAGAGCAGCTGAAAATGACCGAGAAGGAAGCCCACAGATACATAGAAAAGCAGGCTATGGACAGGTGTGTAACACGCCGCACCATAGCGGAAAACATACTTGCGACTTATAAATAAAGATATAACGAAATAAAAAAGGGGTAAAACGATGACAAAGTACATTTTTGTGACCGGCGGCGTTGTGTCCGGTCTCGGCAAGGGAATAACCGCCGCGTCTCTCGGCAGACTGCTGAAAGCCCGCGGACTCAAGGTCGCGGCGCAGAAGCTTGACCCGTATATAAACGTTGACCCGGGAACGATGAGCCCCTATCAGCACGGCGAGGTATACGTCACGGAGGACGGCGCCGAGACTGACCTTGATCTTGGACATTACGAGCGCTTTATAGACGAGGACCTTAACAAATACTCAAACCTCACGACAGGTAAAGTGTACTGGAACGTGCTCAACAAGGAGCGCCGCGGCGAATACCTTGGCTCGACCGTTCAGGTGATACCCCATATAACAAACGAGATCAAGGACTTTGTTTACAGCATCGGCCGCAAGACCGACGCGGACGTAGTCATAACCGAGATCGGCGGCACTATAGGAGACATCGAATCGCAGCCGTTTCTCGAGGCGGTGCGCCAGATATCCCTTGAGGTCGGCAGAGAGAACAGTCTTTTCATTCATGTAACTCTCGTTCCTTTCCTCAGCGGCTCGGACGAGCATAAATCAAAGCCCACGCAGCACTCGGTAAAAGAGCTTCAGGGCATGGGCATAAACCCAAACATAATCGTTCTGCGCTGCGACAGACCGCTTGAAGAGTCCATTTTCAAGAAGATTTCCATGTTCTGCAACGTAAAGCCCGACTGCGTTATAGAAAATATAACGCTGCCGTATCTCTACGAGGCGCCTCTTATGCTTGAGCGGGCCGATTTTTCGTCCGTCGTATGCAGAGAGCTGAATATTGACGCACCGAAGCCCGATCTTACCGAATGGACGGAGATGGTGAACAGGATCAAAAACCGCGCCGACAGGGTGAAGATAGGTCTTGTGGGCAAATACGTTCAGCTGCACGACGCATATCTTTCCGTGGCTGAAGCAATGCGCCATGCGGGATATATACTCAATACCCATATCGACATAGACTGGATAGATTCCGAAACGCTTACAAAGGAAAATTACGAAGAAGCCCTGTCTCATCTTGACGGTATAATCGTTCCCGGCGGCTTCGGCGACCGGGGAATCGAGGGCATGATACTTGCCGCTCAGTACGCGAGAGAAAACAATGTGCCGTATTTCGGTATATGCCTCGGTATGCAGATAGCGGTTATCGAATATGCGAGAAACGTTGCGGGCATTCCCGACGCGAACTCCGGAGAGTTCAACGAGCTTTGCAAAAATAAGGTCATCGACTTTATGCCCGGGCAGAGCGACAACATCGACAAGGGCGGCACACTGCGTCTCGGCGCTTATCCCTGCGTTATCACCGAGGGTACGACCATGGAGCGCTGCTACGGTGAAAAGGTCATCTCCGAGCGTCACCGCCATCGCTACGAGTTCAACAACGACTACCGCGAAAGACTTGTCGAGGCGGGACTTACCGTTTCGGGTCAGTCTCCCGACGGACGCCTTGTTGAAACCGTTGAGCTTTCCGACAGACCCTTCCACGTGGGCGTTCAGTATCACCCCGAGTTCAAATCAAGACCCAACCGCGCGCATCCTCTTTTCAAGGGATTTATCGCGGCGGCGCTTGAAAGATCAAAGAACTGAATACTTTGACGTAAAAAGGACGCTTCGGCGTCCTTTTTTCATTTTGCGCATATGCGGCACGCACCGCCGCCGCGCGGCAATAATAAAAGAGAGCTTTTTTTCATATACATTAGCTGCGGGTATAACCGACGGCGCGGCGCAGCGCAGACGGGAAAATACCTCTTTTGGGCGAAAGGAAAAGGCTTAGTATATGGAAAATGTCGAAAGAGTGTCTTTCGGGAGAAAACGGGACCGGAGCGGCGCGGGGGAGCGGGGGCGCGGCGAGCGCTTTTTTCTGCGTTTTTCAAAAGAAGGTCAGAGCGACAGGCAAGCTGCCGTCATGACGGCGCGCTTCGGCAGAAACATACTGACGGAGAAAAAACAAAAGGGCTTTTTCAGAAGGCTCGTTTCAAGTTTCAACGACCCGATCATAAAAATATTGGTAGGCTCGCTCATAATAAACGCCGCCGTCAGCCTCGGCAGAATGAACATTGCCGAGACCGTGGGCATCGCCGCGGCAATAGTCATTGCAACGCTTGTTTCAACCGTTTCGGAGTATGCATCGTCGCTGGCTTTCGAAAGGCTGCGGGAGAGCAGCGGCGCGGCGACGTGCACCGTGCGGCGCGGCGGAGAGGAAAAAGAGATACCGTGCGCCGATATCGCCGTGGGGGACGTGGTCATCCTTCGGCAGGGCATGACGGTTCCCGCGGACGGCATACTCATTTCGGGAAACGTAAAGTGCGATCAGGCATCTCTTACGGGCGAGGGACGCCCGTGCCAAAAGGCCGCATCCGCGGCGCAGGGCGTTTATCCCGAAAGCATAAAGTGGTCGCCGTCCGCCTCCGATCAGCTTTTCCGCGCAAGCCTTGTCTGCGGGGGAGAGGGGGAAATGATCGCCGTCCGTGTGGGCGACGCAACGTTTATAGGCGAGGTGGCTGGCAGCCTTCAGGACGGACGCGAGCGCAAAAGTCCGCTTAAACACAGACTTTCCGATCTTGCACACACCATAAGCTACATAGGATATGTAGGCGCCGTCATGATAGCCTTTGCCTATCTTTTCAATTCTTTTGTAATAGACAGCGGCATGGATAAAGCACTTATTCTCGAAAAGCTCTCCGACACGGGTTTTGTGCTGTCTCAGGTGCTGCGGGCGATAACCGTTGCCGTTTCCGTTGT
>USKS01000189.1 GCA_900555345.1 uncultured Eubacteriales bacterium | reverse complement strand
GTCACTCGCCCGTGTCGCTGAGAAGCGCGGACGCTACCGCAAGGCTTTTGGAAAAGCACGGCATCAAAAATATACGCCTTGTAATTAACGGCTTTGACGCCGCGGGCGTCACCGACAGAAGATCTGCCAGAAGCGGCATATTTTCTATGATAGACACGGCGCACCTCCCCCTTTGCGGCATTGTGCCGTACGACCCCTCTCTTGCCGCGGCGCAGGAGAGCGGGAAAAAGACTTCTTCCTTGTCCGACGCGGCATTTGCAAATATTGCCGCAAGGCTTGACGGCGAGGAAGTTCCGCTGTTTTGCGGCTTGAAGAAATTCAGAAAAAACAGAAACAAATTTTACATATAAATTGATAGGAGGCAGATATAATGGAAATAGCTATTATTGCCGATGACTCCAAGAAGGAGCTTATGACCCAGTTCTGCATTGCATACTGCGGTATTTTGTCAAAGCATCACATTTGCTCTACCAGCATTACGGGCAAGTATATCGCCGACGCAACGGGACTTGAGATAGAAAAGCTTCTGCCCGGAACGCACGGCGGCGTACAGCAGATCTGCTCCAGAGTATCGTACAACGAGATAGACCTTGTGCTCTATTTCGGAAAATCGCAGCCCAACCGTCTCAACAGTGACGAGCACGATAATCTTCTGCGCATGTGCGACAGTCAGAATGTGCCTGTTGCTACGAATATAGCAACGGCGGAGGTGCTTGTCTGCGCGCTGGAGCGCGGCGACCTTGACTGGAGAGAGATCGTAAATCCCTCTTCGGAGTATAACAAAAAAAGACGTCAGCGCCAGATATAAGTCTTCGGCGCGGGGCAAAAGGGAGTCTACGCTCCCTTTGCTTTTTGAGTACGGAAAAGAGGAGGGCGAGCTGCTATGGCGCAGATAAGAATACTTGCCGTAGGCGACGTTGTGGGCGAGGGCGGAGTCTCCTGTCTCGGCGGCGGACGGCTGCGTCGGCTGCAGTCGCATCTCGGCGCGGATTTTACCGTTGTCAACGGAGAAAATTCTTCAAAAGCCAACTGCATCACGCCGGACAGCGCGAAAGCAATATTTGAGGCTGGTGCCGACGTTATCACCGGCGGAAACCATACGCTGAAGAGATACAATATATATTCCTATCTGGACGATGAGCCGCGCTGCATCCGTCCCGCAAACTATCCGGCGGACGTTGCGGGCATGGGATACACCGTTGCAGACTGCGGCGGCTGGCGAATATTATGCATAAACCTTCTGGGCACAACGTTTATGGACCCGCTTGACAGTCCTTTCAAAACAGCTGATAAAATTCTTGACGGTATGAAGGGCAAATACGACATTGCCCTTGTGGATATACACGCAGAGGCGACAAGCGAAAAGCTGTGCATGGGCAGGTATCTTGACGGGCGTGTCAGCATCGTGTTCGGCACACATACCCATATTCAGACGGCGGACGCGCGCGTCCTTCCCGGCGGTACGGGATATATTACCGACCTCGGCATGACCGGACCCACAGAGGGCGTGCTCGGCGTCAAAACCGAAAACGCGCTGCACAAGTTTCTTGTACGCACCCCCGTGTTTTTTGAACACGCGGCGGGCGATTGCAGCATAAACGGCGCTCTGTTCTGCATTGACACGGAAACAAAGCGCTGCGTCTCGTGCGAGGCTGTCAGCTACTGATGCTCCGGCATCGCGGGCGTGAAAATACCAAGCCGAAAGGAAACGCAGATAAATATGAAAGCAAACGAACTTTACGATAAAATAATGCTCGGCGCAGCTGACGATGTTCTGATCGAACAGTGCGCCATAGGCGAAGAAAGACTGTCCGAGGCAAGATCGCGCATGGGCAAAGCCGTGCGCGAGTTTACGGAGCTTTACGGAAACAGAGACGTTATGCTCTTTTCCGTCGGCGGGCGCAGCGAGGTCTCAGGCAACCATACCGACCACAACTGCGGAAAAGTGCTGTGCGCCGCAGTCGATCTTGATATTATAGCCGTTGCCTGCCGCACGGACGACGGTATTGTTACCGTTAAAAGCGAGGGCTTTGACGCCGATGTCGTCACTCCCGACTGCATAGACGAACCTTGCGAAAAGAAGTTTTTCACCTCCGGCGCCATAATCGCCGGCATGGAAAAAGCCTTTCTCGACCGCGGGCTTAAGGTCGGCGGCCTCTGCGCGTATACAACTTCAAACGTTTTCAAGGGCTCGGGGCTTTCCTCTTCCGCTGCCTTTGAGGTCATGATAGGCAATATGCTCAGCCATCTGTACAACGACGGCACGGTTGACAATGTGGAGATCGCAAAATCGGCTCAGTTTGCCGAAAACGTATACTTCGGCAAGCCCTGCGGACTTATGGATCAGACGGCGTGCGCCGTCGGCGGCTTTATCGCCATAGATTTCGAGGACCCCGCGGCGCCGGGTATCGAAAAGCTCGATTTTGATCTGAGACGTATGGGCTACGGTCTCTGCATCGTTGATACGGGCGGAAACCATGCGGATCTCAACGAGGATTACGCCTCCGTTCCCGCTGAGATGAAGGCTGTTGCAAAGCTTTTGGGACACAGCGTTCTCAGAGAATGCGACGAAGAAGAGCTTATTTCAAAAATATCCGCCGTCAGAGCGGTAGAGGGCGACCGCGCGCTGCTGCGCGCACTGCATTTCTTCGGCGAGAACCGTCGGGTCGAAAAAGAGACCGACGCGCTGCGCCGCAAGGATATCAAAGAGTTTTTCAAGGTCATCCGTTCTTCGGGTCTCTCCAGCTTCTGCTGGCTGCAGAATGTCTATTCGGCAAAAAATCCCCGTGAGCAGGGCCTTTCCCTCGCGCTTTGCCTGACGGAGAAATTCTTCGGCTCGGAGTGCACCGACGCGGCATGGAGAGTGCACGGCGGCGGCTTTGCCGGCACCATACAGGTATTTGTGCCCACGGAGCGCATCGCCGAGTACAAAGCGTATATCGAGGCAGTATTCGGCAAGGGCTCATGCCACGTGCTCAGCGTTCGCAGCGCGGGCGCCATACGCGTAATGTGACCGAACGGAAATTATAGCTGAGCTGCGTCGCCTCATACGCGGCGCCTGCAGTCTGTCTTAGCGGCTGTGCCGCCATCGGATGACAGTATGAAAGGATGCAATGCATTATGAATCTACCGAACAAGCTGACGCTTATGAGGGTATGCCTGGTACCCGTATTTATGATCATTATGATCGCCGATATTTTTCCCACAGACCTTGAATGGCTGCGCAGGCTTATAGCGACGGTCGTGTTCGTCATAACCGGTCTTACCGATATGTTTGACGGAAAAATCGCGAGAAAGTACAATCTTATCACGAACTTCGGAAAATTTATGGATCCGCTTGCCGATAAGGTCATGGTATTCGGCGCAATGCTTTCGATAATTTACCGCGACGCGGCGATCCGCCCCGTATTCATCTGGGCTGCGGCTATCGTTATGTTCCGCGAGCTTGCGGTAACGTCGGTTCGCCTGGTGGTCTGCGGTCATGACGGCAGCGTTATTGCGGCGTCAAAGCTCGGCAAGGTGAAAACCGTCTGCCAGATCATATGCATCTCCACCGTGCTGCTTGAGCCGGTGCTCATAAAAGGCATAAGCCTTATTATCCCCGCCGCCGCGCGTCTCGCGGATATGTACATACTGTCGTATGCGACTATGGCGCTGATGATAGTTATGACGATCTGGTCCGGCGCGGACTATATCAAAACGTACTGGTCGCATATCTCGCCCAACGAGTGAGGATAATACGGACGGATATACGCGGGGCCGGGCGCCCCGCGCCCCGACCGTACGGTTATTGTATATGGGGCTTCGCCCCATGCCCCAACCGAGGTGGGATAAATCCCACCTCGCGTTCTTATTTTGGGAAAAAGAAC
>USKS01000188.1 GCA_900555345.1 uncultured Eubacteriales bacterium | reverse complement strand
GATGATACAGGTGACAACGAGGCAAATGAGAGCCACGAAGAAGCCGAAGCCGCCGAAAAAACGAACAATGAATGACAAGAAGCCCTGCCGAAGCAGAAGCCGCTGCGCACCGAAAATCTTCCGCAGAGCGGCCGCAATCATGTGTATCGCCGCGGCGGTATCGTCTTTTTCAAGCTGCGCGAATACATCCGAAAGACCCGACGTCACCGATACCCCGTCGGACACGGAAAGCACCGCCGCGCCGCACGATTTTGAGTCGGGCCCGGACAGATCGGAAATGACAAAGGCGCTGAACTTTATTTGCGGCGACGTGTATCCCGACAATAGCGTCAGCCCGAAAGAGCTCAGCGCGGCAAACGCCTTCAGATGCATTCTGGACGGCGAGAGCGGCTGGGGCTTCGAAGTTTACAGACAGAATGCAGAGACCGAAAAGATCGGCGAATTTATACTGAGCGACAGCGGCACACTGTATGTGCGCGATTCAGGCTACGGCGCATACCGCCCTGCCGCAGGCGAAGAATTCAAAGGCTATGTCCTGCGCTTCAAAAACGCGGTCCGTGCCGAATCACTCGGCGGGCAGTATCTTGCCTCCACCGAGGGCGGGCAGATGTACTACTCCGACAGCTATCGCTGTGAGGGCGGGCTGACGTTTTCCGTAAGCCGAATAGGAGCCGTCGGCGAGGGCAAGAGCGTTCTCTCCGTCGTGTCCGACTGGACGGGAGTGCCGAGCGCTGAGTTTGTTCAGGTGTACAGCGGACCGATCGAAACGTATGAAGGCGTATGCTCCGCGCGTCGCGCGGACAGCGACTTTGATGTGCTTGTGATAGACTTTTATCAGAAAAGCAAAAGCACGGCGAAAAAATACCGCGCCGCGCTTGTATCCCTTCCCGATTCGCTGCTGTGGTTTCAGTGCGGCATTGCGGAGGAGGATTTCGCCCGGTACGGCGATACATTCAAAGAGCTGACGGACGGCCTGTGCGTCGTCGGGCAGTACGGCGAGCCCGTGTTCGGCGAGCTTTGCACCGAATACAACAGTGAAGTTATAGGAATACAGCAGTAGGCGCCGCAATGCGGCGCCTACTGCTGTATAAAAGCGGCAAAGAACTTCGGACATTTCGTCAGCGCATAGCGTGCGGGTCGCCTCCGCCCTCCTTGCCGACCGTCGGTTATCCGGCACTTTTAAAAAAGCGCGGAGCGTTTGCTCCGCGCTTTTTTCAATATTCCATACCCCGGCGTATTGCCGCAAGGTTTGCTTCAAGAAGATCCTGATGGCGGGCGGAAACTACCTTTTTAAGAGCAGCCTCCGTATCATCCGAGGCGACCGCGCCGGTCTCCTTTATAAACTTGCCCACCATTATCATGTTGGCAAGAGACGGAGTGCCCAGCTCGTTTGCAAGAGCCGTTGCGGGCACATAAAAGACCTTTACATCGTCGCGGCGCACCTTGCGCTCAACAAGAGTCGAATCCACAAATATGCATCCGCCGCCGACAACTGCGTCCTCGTATTTGTCAAGGGACGGCAGGTTCATTGCGATAAGCACATCCGGCTTTGAAACGATGGGAGAGCCGACAGGCTCATCGGACAGAATAACGCTGCAGTTCGCGGTACCTCCGCGCATTTCGGGGCCGTAGGACGGCAGCCAGCTGAGCTGGCGTCCCTCCAGAAGTCCCTTGTACGCAAGAAACTTACCCGCAAACAGCACGCCCTGTCCGCCGAAACCGGCTATCAAAAGCTGTGTCGTCATTTTGCTTCGCCCTCCTTTGCGCTTCTGTCCTTGTATACGCCCAGAGGATAGTAGGGTATCATCTTATCGTCTATCCATTTGAGCGCCGCCTCGGGCGTCATGCCCCAGTTCGTCGGGCAGGACGAAATTACCTCAATAAGAGAGAATCCCTTGCCCTCGACCTGGTTGCGGAACGCTTTTTCGATCGCCGCCTTTGCGGTCTTTACATTCTTTACATTATTCACGGCAACGCGCGCAAGATACTCGGGACCGTCCAGTGCCGAAAGCATTTCGCACACCTTTATGGGATAGCCCGCGGTCTTTACGTCGCGTCCGTAGGGAGAGGTCTGCGTGACCTGACCCGGCAGCGACGTGGGCGCCATCTGACCGCCCGTCATACCGTATATTGCGTTGTTTACGAATATAACCGTGATGTTTTCGTTTCTCGTAGCGGCGTGAACAGTCTCCGCCATACCGATGGAGGCAAGGTCGCCGTCGCCCTGATACGTGAATATGATATTTTCCGGCATAGAGCGCTTGAGACCGGTGGCGACAGCCGGAGCACGTCCGTGCGCCGCCTCGACCATATCGCACGCAAAGTAATTATACGCCATAACTGCGCAGCCTACTGGAGCAACACCCACCGTTCTGCCCTCGATGCCGAGAGTGTCTATAGCCTCGGCGACAAGGCGGTGGATTATGCCGTGGGTGCAGCCGGGGCAGTAATGCAGTTCGGCGTCGGTAAGGCTGTGCGGTTTTTCAAATACTACCATTATTTAAGCCCTCCGTTCATTTTTCTGATGCTTTCAAGTACCTCGTCGGGAGACGGGATCATACCGCCCGCTCTGAAGCAAAGCTCCACGGGACGGCTGCACTGACACGAGAGGCGCACATCCTCTATCATCTGGCCCATGGAAAGCTCGACAGAGATAAATCCGCGAACGTGTGCGGCAGCTTCGGCAATTGCTTTTTTGGGGAACGGCCAAACCGTTATGGGTCTGATGAGTCCCGCCTTTATACCCTCGCGGCGCGCTGCGGTCACGGCGTTTTTCGCAACTCTTGCGGCAATGCCGAAGGCTACGAGACAGATATCCGCGTCCTCAGTCATGTAGCTTTCCCAGCGCGCTTCGTTCTCTTCTATCTGCTTGTAACGCTCAAATCTTTCGATGTTTGTGCGCTCAAGCTCTTCGGGCACAAGATAGAGAGAGTTTACTATGTTGTGCTCTCTCTTCATACCGGTACCGGTAACAGCCCAGGGCTTTTCGCACGCAGCGCTGCTCTCTTCGGGCAGCAGCACGGGCTCCATCATCTGACCCATGGTGCCGTCCGCCAGAAGCATTGCGGGCACGCGGTATTTGTCGGAAAGATCAAATGCAAGCGCCGTAAGATCAGCCATTTCCTGAACGGAATCGGGTGTGAGCACTATGAGATGATAGTCTCCGTGTCCGCCGCCCTTTGTCGCCTGGAAGTAGTCGGACTGCGAGGGCTGGATGCCGCCCAGTCCAGGACCGCCGCGCTGTACGTTTACTATAAGCGCGGGCAGGTCTGCGCCCGCTATGTAGGAAATGCCCTCCTGCTTAAGGGATACTCCGGGAGAGGAGGAAGATGTCATAACTCTCTTGCCGCTTGCGGACACTCCGTACACCATGTTGATGGCGGATATTTCGCTTTCCGCCTGCAGAAATGTGCCGCCGATCTTCGGCATACGCTTTGCCATATATGCCGCAAGCTCTGTCTGAGGCGTTATGGGGTATCCGAAATAGTGACGGCAGCCTGCGCGTATCGCCGCCTCGGCGATAGCCTCGTTGCCCTTCATAAGTACCTTTTCACTCATAATCCTCTCACCTCACTTCTCTACCGTTATAACGCAATCGGGACACATGGTCGCGCAGAAGGCGCAGCCTATGCATTTATCCTGATCCGTAACGGCAGCGGGAAAATGGCCTTTTTTGTTGATCTTCGTTTTGTCGATAACGATGATACCGCGGGGACATACGCCGACGCAAAGTCCGCAGCCCTTGCAGATATCCGTTTTGAAGCTTACCATAGCCTCGTCCTGCCTTTCTGTGATTCTATTTCCAATATTTTTCCTGCAGCTCAAGCGGCAGAATATCGCCGTGCCCCGAAAGTTCTTCGGCAATATCGCGT
>USKS01000187.1 GCA_900555345.1 uncultured Eubacteriales bacterium | reverse complement strand
TGGTCGACTACGACAAGTTCACCATCCATCCCGAGATCGAGGGCCCGCTGAGCGTTTATGAGATGACGCTCGACGAGCACGGCGAGCTCCGCTTCGGCGCGATCAAGGAAGAACTCAAGGACATTCTGGCCCTCGAGCTCAAGCTGCCCGCGGTCGACCTGATCCGCTGCGGCGGCGGCGATCTGATGGCCGCGCAGCGCGAGCAGTGGAACGACGGGTCGAACACGCTGTGCATCGCGCCGGGCCGCGTCATCACCTATGAGCGCAACTATGTGACAAACGAGCTGCTTATTAAGCACGGGCTCGACGTGCTGACGGTCCCGTCGGCCGAGCTGTCGCGCGGACGCGGCGGCCCGCGCTGTATGTCCTGCCCCGTCAACCGCGACGACCTGTAAAAAATTCCACCGCAGAACGAGAGAAGAGAGAAGAGGGAAGAGCTCATCCGCGCCGGCAGCTGGCCGGGCGGAGGAAAATGGGAGAGAGCCATGAAGAGCAAGCGACAAGAGAAGATCCTGGAGCTGATCGAAAAGTACAATATCGAGACGCAGGAGGAGCTCATTGCGCGTCTCGCCGAGTGCGGCATCGAGAGCAAGCAGACGACCGTCTCGCGCGATATCAAGGAGCTGTACCTTTATAAGGAGCCGATCGGCGGCGGCCGCAGCCGCTACGCCGTGTCCGGCAAAGCCGACCACATCGACAACACGAAGCGCCTGAAGCTCATTTTGAATGAGTGCAGCGTGGGCGTGGACTATGCGGGGATCGTTGTGCTGCTCAAGACGCTGCCGGGGCTCGCCGACGCGGCGGGCGCGGCTATCGACGCGATGAAGCTGCCCGATATGCTCGGCTGCATCTCCGGCAACGACTCCGTGGCGATCGTCGCCCGCGGCGAGCAGGAGGCCGAGCGCCTGTGCTATGATCTGCGCCAGTACTGCAAGTGAACGAGAGAGACGAGATTGAGAGAGGACAGGGGCGGAGCGATCCGCCCCTCCTGTTTTGCCATAAAACCAATTAAACTGCAAGGTATTTCTGAAACGTGACAAAGCTCAACAGGTATTAAAAGTTTTACTGCTGACAAAATTCGACGGGATTCCGCTTGAAGATTATTTTTTGAGTGTTATAATAAATTTATCAATCGAATGATCTGTGCGGCTCGCGAAAGTGGGGCAAAGCGTACAGACAAAGGCACAGCCGGCGAAAGCCGGTGTCGCAAAGCCACGGGTCTAAACAGCGCAAGCCGCACGACAGCCGGGCTGCCTAAGACGGAGAACGCTCCTTCCTCGGGTCCACAAGGACAAGAGGGAGGATTTTTTTATGAGAGAGAAGAAGTTCGGCAAGCGATTTCTCGCATGGGTCTTAGTGCTGATGATGACCCTCTCGCTCCTGCCGGTCAGCGCAATGGCAGAAGACGGGGAAGCACGTTTTTACGGTAAAAACGTCACGAGCACGTATGCTCGTGATAACGCCTCGGTGAATGAAGCTGAGGTGCAGAGCGGCGAAAACGGTCAGGGCAATGATGAGACAGGTGAGGTGTCTGAAGAGGAGCCTGCCTATGCAGCAAAAATTGGAAATGTAACGTATGATACGCTGCAAGCGGCGATTAGGGTAGCAGATGGAACTGTGCCTGTTGTACTTGCGAAAAATTGGACCGAAAATGTTGTAATCGATAAGTCGTTGACGCTGGATTTGAACGGCAAAACGCTGACGGGTGATGGAATGGATTCTGTCGTGACAATTACAGGTGAAAATACTATTGTTACGATTATGAGTAGTGCCCTTAATGAGGATGAATCCGTAAAGAATGGTAGTATTACCGGCGGTGTTGGAAGCACGGATCATAATTTCTGCTTTGGCGGAGGTGTGTTCATTGTTGATGCGACTGTAACATTAAGCAACTTAACGATAAGTAAAAATTGTGCGGACCGCGAATATGATGAGACTGCGAATTATGATAGAACTGGTGGCGGTGGTATCGCTTCAGTGAAAGCAAATCTAACATTAAATAACGTGACTGTTACTAACAATTATACTAAAAATTGTTCTGGTGGTGGCGGGATTTGCACACTCGGAGGCATATTGACAATCAATAACGCCACAATCGCAAATAATGAATCTGATGACGAGGGCGGCGGAATTTTTGCTGAGAACACAGTAGTAGAGATCCAGAAGGCTGTTATTAGAAATAACTGTGCATCACTTGCAGGCGGTATTTATATTGTTAATGATGAAGATATCATCAATGTGGGGGAAAATTATCAACTTGGAACCAAAGTAGTGAACATACCCGATAAAGACAGTGTCATTTCTTATGCTACGATTGAAAGCAATACTGCAAGCAGTATCGGCGGTGGTCTATATATCGGTGGACAGAATGAATTGACGATTAGCAATTCGACTATTAGCGGTAATAACGGTTCGGCTCAGGGCGGTGGCATTGTTGCATATAGTCCGGCAGAACTGGTGCTTGATAATACGGACGTCTTTCAGAATGAGGCGGCGGCCGGCGCGGGATTGTTTGCCTATGCTACTGCTTCAGGAAATACCCATATCACCTTAAAAAATAAAACTGCCTTTATGAACAATACAGCTGACGGCTTTGGTGGCGGTTTATATATTCAAAAATTATCTGGAAATCAACCTGTTGTAGATGTTGAGAACAGTGCATTATATAATAACACTGCGGCGACAGCGGGCGATGATCTCCTCTTGAGTGGTGCAACCTATACGTTACCTGTTGCATCCCAAATGCCCGGTGATAAGAAACTTGCCTCTGATGGTGAAGACATTACCGGTTGGTATCATGATGGATGGTATAAGTGGAATCCGACTGCAAACGATGGCAAAGGTAGCTATGAGGAGATTGGCCGCTGGACAGTTGATACGGCTGATGAGTATAAGCCGGTAGCGAATGATAGTCAGGCGATTTCCCTCAAAGCCGCGCATGCTCAGATGTTTACCGTGACCTACACCGACGGTGTTGATAACGAAGAAGTTTTCAAGGATCAGGTCTATAAAGTCGCAAAGGGCAGTGCCACGCCTGGCTTTGATGGCGATACCCCCACTCGCAGCGGCTATACGTTTATGGGTTGGTCTCCTACGGTTGCTGAAACCGTGATGGCAGACGTGACCTACATTGCACAGTGGAAGCGCAACGGAGGTCATCACCCCTCCAAGCCGGACAACACCGTTGAGATCCCCGATGAGGATGCTCTCGGTCTGAACACGGACGACCACTTCGCCTACATCATCGGTTATCCCGACGGCACGGTGCAGCCGAACGGCCAGATCACCCGCGCCGAGGCGACGACCATCTTCTTCCGCCTGCTGACGGAGGAGAGCCGCAGCGCGAACCTGACCAAGACCAACGGATATACCGACGTGGCGTCTGACGCGTGGTATAACACCGCGGTTTCCGCCATGACGAAGGCCGGCATCGTGGACGGCTATCCCGACGGCACGTTCCGCCCCGACGCGCCCATCACGCGCGCGGAGATGGCAAAGATCATCTCGCTGTTCGCCAAGCTCGACAAGAGCGAGAGCCGCTTCTCTGACATCGCGGGCCACTGGGCGGAGGCGTATATCAAGCTCGCCGCGGGCAACGGCTGGATCGCGGGCTATCCCGACGGTTCCTTCCGCCCGGACCAGAAGATCACCAGAGCCGAAACCGTCACCATGATTAACCGCGTGCTCGAGCGCGTTCCCGCCAAGGAATTGAGACTGCTCAGCCGCAGCATCATGCTGACCTTCCCGGACAACAAGCCCGGCGACTGGTACTACATCGCCATTCAGGAAGCTTCCAACTCTCACGAGTACCAGAGAAGCGTCTATGAGACCACGGGCGACGAAATGTGGACCAAGCTCATCGACAACGTCGACTGGACCAAGCTCGAAAAGTAAGACC
>USKS01000186.1 GCA_900555345.1 uncultured Eubacteriales bacterium | reverse complement strand
AGACAGACAATAACAACGTCCGCATTAGATATGCCGAGCTGCTCTATAGCTTTAGGGTCTGTCACATCGGCACATTTGCAGACAGGCAGCTCTCCTGCGGCATCCCGGATTATCTGCTCACTGCAGTCAACGGCAATAACGTCCATGCCGTTCCTTACCAGCTCTTTTGCCGCCGCCATTCCGTATCTTCCGAGCCCGAAAACGGCATATGTTTTTTTCTTCATAATTGCAACTCCCTTATCCGATACTGATTTCTTCAGAAGGCTCTTTTACACTGTTGCGGTCTGAAGCTTTTCTTCCGAGGGCAACCGCAAGAGATATGGGACCGACGCGTCCGAAATACATCGTGAATATAATTATCAATTTTCCCGCAAAGCCCAGCGACGGTGTCAAATTGCGCGAAAGCCCCACAGTTGCAGCCGCACTTACAGTTTCATACATTATATCAAGCCCGTCCGCATTTGTGCTTGCTGCCAGCAAAACCGTTGAGCAGAACACGACCGTCAAAAACGTGACAACGACGGCAACCGCTTTGACGACCGAGTGCTTTGATATTGTCCTTGAGAAAAGCGAAGCCTCGCTTTTTCCCTTTATAACGGAGAGTGCCTCATATATAAGCACAGCCGCAGTCACGGTTTTAATACCGCCTGCAGTGCCGACAGGCGAGCCGCCGACAGTCATCAGAAGCATGGAGACTATCGCGGACGCGTTCGTCAGTTTTTCCTGAGGTACCGTGGCAAATCCCGCCGTTCTTGTCGTTACGGACTGAAAAATCGACGCCTGTATCTTACCCCAAACGGACATGTCCCCGATTGTTTCGGGATTACCGTACTCAAAGCAGAATATGAGCAATGCTCCGGCTACAATAAGAAACGCGGTGGAGCACAGCGCTATTTTGCTGTGAAGTGTGAGGCTTGCGAAAAGCTTATACCTTCCGTCCCGCTTCATGCGCAGAACTCTGAGAATATCCCACCATACGATATAACCCAGCCCGCCGATGATGACAAGTGCCGCAGTTGTAAGGTTTACAACGGAATCTGCGGCATAATCGCACAGACTGTTTTCTCCGATAATATCCATCCCCGCATTGCAAAAGGCGGAAACCGCATTGAACACGGATATCCATATGCCGCGCGCTCCGAATTTCGGGACAAACACCGTCATATAAAGCGCCGCACCGACGCCCTCGACAATCAAGGTTCCTAAAAGGACTTTTTTCACAAATCTCACAAGCCCCGAAAGCGTATTCAGGTTGAATGCGTCCTGTATAAGCAGCCTGTCGTTCATTCCGATCCTGCGGTTCAGCATAAGCATGAACGAGATCATTACCGTTACAACGCCGATACCGCCTATCTGAATGAGCACAAGTATCACTGCCTGCCCGAAGGCGCTCCATGCAGAAGCCGTCGAAACCGTTACAAGACCCGTAACGCAGGTGGATGTGGCGGCGGTAAACAAAGCATCAATATACGGAATCGCATTTCCGCTTTTTGAGCTTATCGGCAAAGAAAGCAGCAGGCTGCCGCAAAGCACCGCCGCCGCAAAGCCAAGCAGAATTATTTGTGTGGTTGACAGACGAAAACGCATTTTTTCTTTCATGCTTTAAGCCACCCCCACCAGATCGTCTGCATTTGTCCGCGCCGCAGGCGGCACAATATGATATTATTATATCACTTTTTTGCGAACTTTCAAGGGCTGCTGCAAAAAACGCTTCCCCCGACTCAAGTATCCGTATAAGCCGGGTCTCCGGCAGATAAACGTGGAGCCAAGGAATGCCTTCAATGATAAAAAAACGGTGCAACCCTGTACGGCCGCACCGTTTTTATTATGCACCGAACTTTGGGACATTGACCCGAAGCCCCTGCCTTTCTTTTACGGATACGTGTTATCTGCCCGCCTGCTTCTTTCTCTTTCTGACGATCGCAGCTGCCGTCGCTGCGAAGCTTACAAGCAGCAGAGCTGTCCACATATAAACGCTGTCGCCCGTTTTCGGGGACTTTGCGGGCTTCGTTTCTTTATTATCGGGCTTTTTTACCTCTCCGTCGGGCTTATCCCGGTCGCCGCCCGCCTCGGGACCTGCTTTTATTTCAAATTCGGCGCTGCACTCGCCGTCGCTGTATACGACAGTCAAGGTATGCTTTCCTGCCGAAAGAGTGCCGAGGTAATCGTTTTTCAGCGTGATCACCGTAGGCTCGGCGGCAGCGGTGTACTTATCCGCCGCAAGGAGAGCGCCATCCACTTTGACACCCGTAAGCTTTGAAAGTTCTCCGCTCGCCGAAAACTTCAGCGTACCGTCGCTGCCAAGAGTCCAGGAGCCGCCCGCGCCCTCTGTGATTTTATAATCGGGTGTCTTGCCGGATGCCTGCGGCGTCATAGTGAGGTCGGTGTATGCCCAGAAGGTGTACATTCTTCCGCTCGAATCGTGGTCCGGATCGATATTAACGAGTCTGTAGCCATAGAAAGTGCCGTTAATCTTTATCCTGGTATCGGCGGTAAAATAATAGCCTTCTTCTGCCTTAAAATACAAAATGTATTGATAGGTCTCGCCGCTTTCAAATGCGGTGATATGCTTTTCGTAGGCTTTATCAAAGAATTCAGCGGAGTTCACACCTGCGCCGTCCTTAGTTTCCCAGCATTCAAACTGGTACTTATAAGGAGCGTTCTCGGGGGTCTTGCCGGTAAAGGCGGGCTTGTCGCCGTCCTTAAAGTTGACAGTAGCACCCTCGACCTCAATAACATCGATCTTCTGCCACGTCTTTGCCGGTTTCGGCGTCATGGTCAAAACATTGTAAAGCCAAATAGTTTCGCCGTTATCGTCCACATCGATCTGATCGGGCGTCAAGGTAATCTCGGTGCCGTTGATATAAAGCTTTGTATTTTTATCAAAGCGGTAGCCCTCTTCCATGCCCAAATCGGAAATTTTGAAATATACGCCATATGTATAGCTCTTGCCGTCTTCAAAAGCAGTAATGAGCTTGCCGTTGTAGCGAATGTTCCAGAATTCGCTGGAGGTGATACCGTAACCGCTGCCGTCATCGGCATCCCAGCGCTGATGATCGGTGTCAACAAAAGGATCAACGATGCCGGTGCTGAAACGTGGCTTATCTCCGGCATCAAATTCGATGACAGCATCCAAGCGAATCGCTTCAACAACCTGACCGGGTCGCGTCTCTGTTCCGTAGGTGATGAGACAGGTCCTGCCGTCGTCCAGCACATTGACCCATGAGCCGAAGGGCAGCGCCTGACCGTTCAATGTTACATTATTATTGCTCAAATTGCTGTCAAAGACATAGCCGTCTTTTGCCCGAAGTCTTATGGAATATTGATACCTTCCGCCCTTTTCAAAGGTGTCAAACCGAACATCGCCGTCCGAATAGCGGCTATCATCGGAATACCAGTAAGCAACCGTAGTTATCGTGTCGTCAGCATCCTTTACCCGCTTTCCCCATGATTCATAGAGAATGTCGTATTTGTCCTGCTCGGATCCTGCCCGTACAGCTGTGGGACGGGCGGCATCGCCGGGCTGATAGTTGAGCTTCACATTCTCAATATCGACAGAGGTGATGTCGTCGGTCTGTTTAGTGGGCATGATCGTTTTAATGGAGGGAATGTACATAGACCCGCCGACGAAAGGTGCAGATACTTTTTGTCCGTTCACGGTAATGACGGTCTCACTGCTGAAGGAATACCCGTCCTTCGGCTGCAGCATAAGAGAATACACATAGCGCTTGCCGTTTTCAAAATTTGTGATGGTGGGCAGAGTGCCGTGTGAGCCGTTATCGGAATACCATGCGGCAACAGGCTCGTTGTTTTCAAACTGCTGCCAGCATTCGTAGACGATCTCATATTTATCCAGATCGGCAGCAGCTACTGCTGTCTCTTATACACATCTGACGCTGCCGACGATA
>USKS01000185.1 GCA_900555345.1 uncultured Eubacteriales bacterium | reverse complement strand
GCCGTCGCTTTTCAGGGCGTTGCCCATCATGGACGCGCCGGCCAGTGTGCGGCCCAGCGCCGCCGTGGCCACCGGCAGCGTCTTGTGTATCTGCCGGGCGCGCTCTGTCAGGTTCCGGCTGTAAATGGCCGCCGCCTGCACCATCCCGTCGCCGGAGATGGCTCTCACGATCCTATCTTCCATGTTATGTAAACCTCTTTTTCTTATTTTCGCACGCAGCAGACATACACCCGCTGCTCGTCCTCCCGGGGACGGCGCAGCCTTGTATCGCCGTACACCCGGATATCGCCGAAGCCCGCCTCGGTAACGGCATAGTCGCCGAGCGTCATTGCGATTCTTGTGGCGGTGACTGAGTTGCAGCCGTGGGCGATATTGGCAAATGGTCCGCCGTGCACAAGCGCGGGCGTACCCTCAAGGGTCTGTACAAGATTTGGTTTCAGCGCGTCCTTGAGCAGCGCCGCCATCGCGCCCTGCGCCCTGAGATCGGCGCAGGTTACGGGCTTTCCGTCGTACGTGTATCCTACAATGATCTTTGCAAGGCGCTCTTTAAGGTCTTTTATTGATGAAGAAAGGCACAGAACAGCCATGACCTCGCTGGCAACGGTAATATCAAAGCCGTCCTCGCGGGGAACGCCGTTTGCAACGCCACCCAGACCGTCTGTTATATACCGCAGCTGGCGGTCGTTCATGTCAACGCAGCGGCGCCATGTTATACGTCTCGGGTCTATCCCAAGCTCGTTTCCCTGCTTTATGTGATTGTCAAGCATTGCCGCAAGCAGGTTGTTTGCCGCGCCTATTGCGTGAAAATCTCCGGTAAAGTGCAGGTTGATGTCTTCCATAGGGACGACCTGCGCATATCCGCCGCCCGCGGCTCCCCCTTTTATGCCGAACACCGGACCGAGAGAAGGCTCGCGCAGGGCAACAACGGGCTTTTTGCCTATTTTGGAAAGTCCGTCGGCAAGACCTATGGTGGTTGTGGTCTTACCCTCGCCCGCGGGGGTGGGGGTCATGGCGGTAACGAGCACAAGCTTTGCCTTTCGTGCGTCCTTGCAATCCGAGAGGATGGAGAGATCGACCTTTGCCTTGTATCTGCCGTAGCATTCAAGATACTTTTCGTCGATCCCCGCAGCCTTTGCTATCTCTCCGATAGGCTTCATTTTGCAAGCCTGTGCAATTTCAATATCCGTGGGATATGCCATATTCTGCTCCTCCGTAATTATTGCGGCGCACCTCTTATGACTTGAAGTACTCTACCGCAGCCTTGAACATTTTAATATCATAGTTTCCGGGAACGTTTTTGTAAAGCCCGCCTGCCACTCTCTCTGAATGCCCCATTTTTCCGAAAACTCTGCCGTCCGGAGATGTGATTCCCTCAACGGCATATACGGAACCGTTGGGATTAAAGCTTATATCACCTGAGGCGTTTCCCTCAAGGTCAACATACTGCGTTGCGATCTGTCCGTTTTCGGCAAGCCTTCTTACAAGGTCATCACTTGCTATAAAGCGTCCCTCTCCGTGCGAGACGGGAACACTGTATACCTCCCCGGGATTTGTAAGCGCAAGCCAGGGAGACATATTCGATGCCACGCGCACCCTCACGATTTTGGACTGGTGGCGGGCTATTGTATTATACGTAAGCGTCGGAAAACTCTCATCCGTGTCACAGATTTTTCCGTATGGCACAAGTCCGAGCTTTATAAGCGCCTGAAAGCCGTTGCATATGCCGCACATAAGCCCCCCGCGCCGCTCCAGCAGATCTTCGACCTGCTCTCTGACGGCGCCGCTGCGGAAAAATGCGGTTATGAACTTTCCGCTGCCGTCGGGCTCGTCACCGCCCGAAAAGCCGCCGGGGATAAAAATCATCTGCGATTGTGCGGCAGCCTTTGCAAAGCTTTCAACGCTGCGTGATATATTTTCCGGAGTGCGGTTGTTTATAACGAATATTTCCGGCTCCGCGCCCGCGTCGCTTACAGCCTTTGCGCTGTCGTATTCACAGTTTGTGCCGGGGAACACTGGGATGAGCACACGGGGCTTTGCCGATACCGTGGAGGCGGGGCGAACGCGCTCCTTTACTTCAAACGTAAAGTTCTCTGTTTCCCCGCTGCTGCTTTTAATATTGCAGCGAAAAACGCTCTCAAGCTTATTTTCGTATATTCCGCTCAGTTTGTCAAGAGAAATTTCTTCTCCCGCGCGGCACACGGCGGCTTTCTCGATAACATATCCGAGAAGCGAGGCTCCGCTTATTTCTCCCGTATCTGCGCCATCGGGCACCTCAACGATAAAGCTTGCATAGCTGTATCCGAATATCTTCTCAAGGGCGATTCCGTCGCCGAAGCAAAAGCCGAGAGAGTTGCCGAGGCACATTTTCATAACAGCCTCCGCAATTCCGCCGTAACCGGGAGTATAGCAGGAAATTGCTCTGCCTGAGCGGATAAGCCCTGTCACGGCTTCAAAGGTCTGGAGAAGCGATCGGGTCTCGGGCAGCCCGTTTTCATCGTACCGGGGAGAAATGCAGTAAACGGCGCTGCCGGCTTTCTTGAATTCCGGCGAAATTATGTTTTCTGCTTTTTCCGTTGTAACGGCAAAGGAAACAAGCGTCGGCGGAACGTCTATATTCTCGAAAGTGCCGCTCATAGAGTCTTTTCCGCCTATTGCGGCAATATTGAGATCCTTCTGTGCCTCAAGAGCACCGAGAAGAGCGCTGACAGGCTTGCCCCAGCGCTCGGGATCGCGGCCGAGCCTTTCAAAATACTCCTGAAACGTGAGATACACGTCGGAGAATGCCGCTCCCGATGCCACAAGCTTTGAAACGGATTCCGTCACGGCAAGGTATGCGCCGTGGTATGGGCTTTTCTCCGATATATACGGGTTAAAGCCCCATGCCATAACAGAGCAGTCGTCGGTATGCTTTTTCTCTACCGAGATCTTCTGTACCATTGCCTGCGCGGGTGTCAGCTGATTTTTTCCGCCGAAGGGCATAAGAACGGTGCCCGCTCCGATTGTTGAGTCAAACTGCTCGGAAAGTCCTCTTTTGGAGCAGACGTTGAGATCGTCTGCCAGCGACAGATAGCTTTCGACAAAGCCTCCCGTAATGCTTTTTTCAAAAGCCTGCGGCTTTGAAACTGAGACGTCGGTATTTTTCGGCGCACCGTTCGAATTCAGAAATTCGCGGCTTATGTCAACTATTGTATTGCCGCGCCAGTGCATTCTGAGGCGTTCGTCGTCGGTCACGTCGGCTATCTTCACCGCCTGAAGATTTTCGCTGTCGCAAAGCTTTATAAATGCATCCGCGTCTTTGGGTGCGACCACAACAGCCATTCTCTCCTGCGATTCGCTTATTGCAAGCTCGGTGCCGTCCAGTCCCTCATACTTTTTGGGAACGGCATCAAGATCTATGCAAAGTCCGTCGGCAAGCTCTCCGACGGCAACGGAAACTCCGCCCGCACCGAAATCGTTGCAGCGCTTTATCATACGGCTTACCGCAGGATTTCTGAACAGGCGCTGCAGCTTTCTTTCTTCGGGAGCGTTGCCCTTCTGTACCTCTGCACCGCATGTTGAAAGCGACGCTGCCGTGTGCGACTTTGAAGAGCCGGTTGCGCCGCCGCAGCCGTCTCTGCCGGTGCTGCCGCCGATGAGGATGACGGCGTCCTTCGCGGACGGTCTCTCCCTGCGTACGTTTTCTGCGGGAGCAGCGCCGACCACCGCGCCTATTTCCATGCGCTTTGCGGCATATCCGCTGTGATATATTTCGTCAACTATTCCTGTTGCAAGACCTACCTGATTTCCGTACGACGAATAGCCGTCCGCCGCCTTTGTAACGATTTTTCTCTGGGGCAGCTTACCGGGCAGCGTTTCGGAAACGCTTTTCAGCGGATCCGCCGCGCCTGTCACACGCATTGCCCCGTAAACGTATGCG
>USKS01000184.1 GCA_900555345.1 uncultured Eubacteriales bacterium | reverse complement strand
AGCGTTGCGTGCCGCATCCGCGGCATTGCATCGCTATTTTCCTTGTGCCGCACACGACAGTTAGTTCTTACCCGCATATGAAAAAAACACGGTGCGAATATCCTTCGCACCGTGTTTTCTTATATGTCGTTCATTCGTTCTCACATCAGCCGCAGGCTGTCAAAGACGCCGGCGTGTCGTGAAACAACACTAAGATCAATATGTCTTCCACTTTTCCTCGGTATCATCCTTTACGGACCTTGTGCTGTGGTAAACACTGATACCCGTCCACTTGTAAGGATCCATCACGGTCGGATCGTTGGGATTGAACTTGCCGTAACCGTCGTCAAGGTTGACGATATTAAGCGATGTCATCCAGTTGAACAGCGTAGCATAGCGCTCGCCGTACGCTGCCTTTTCTGCGTCTGTGCCGCTGTCAAGAACATCGGCGGTGGAGCACAGGCACATCCAGTACGCGCTTGCAGCCAGATGCTGAACTCTGTTAAGCTGCTCCTCGTTCTTCGCGCCCGCCATGGCTTCGTCCATGAGATCGTATATCTCCTCTGCGTGCTCAGCGTAATAATCCATACTCATTGTGTCGAATATGATATCACAGTTGTTTGCCCAGCAGCCAACTTTCTCGGTGGACTCGCCGTTCATGTCAATGTATCTGCGCACGCTTTCCCAGCCGTCCCCGTAGTAAGCATAGAGGAACTCGTTTTCATATGCTTCAAATTCCTCGTCGGTCATATCCGGATCCCACTGACAGCGTATGAACATATACATAAGCAAAAGATCAAAGCAGTTGCCGTCTTTGAAATTGTCGCTCGTGCGGTAGTAGCCCTCGCAGTATATTCCGTACACGCCGTGATCCGCAAGATAGCGGATGCCTTCGCGCATCTCGGGAAGAAGAGACGCCTGCGCGAGCGGAGCGGAATACGAAGTTGCGTATATCCAGCAGTAGATCTTACCTTTGGTTATTTCGCACCATGTTTCGAAATACTTGTTTTCCTTTATATTGTTGTAGCGGAAGCGGTTGCCCTCCTCATAGCACTTGGAGCCGTCAAGAGGGTGGTTGTTGCATCCCGCCCAGCAATACAGTATATCAACATTTTCGGCGGGAACAAGATCCTTGGGGGGCTTTCTTGTATACTGATATGCGGTCGTCAATACATGCACATCGGGGTATTCCTGTGCGACAGCAGCGGCAACGTTGTTTACAAAGGTAAGCTGCGGTCCCATAAAGCTTTCGTGCTTTCTGTACAATTTGCGGCACGGACGGCAGGAGCAGTATTTATAGTTATCCATGGGAGCCACGGAAATTCTGTCACAGAGGTCTCCCTTTGCCAGAACCTTTTTGATTTTGGCAAGTACGTTTTTAATAACGACATCCTCGTGTTCCGTATCGGTAAAGCAGAAGACGCTCTGATTGTCGATACCGGGATAATAGTCGGCAACGGAATGCGCGCCGCCTACATAGCCGACACCGTAGCCGAACTTGGCGCTGCCCTCTATTTCGCCTCGGTTTTTGATGCTTGAGGTCTTCAGTTTAACAGCCGCGGTGATGCTGTTCTGCTTATAATAAGAATTGCCGTCCTTATCGTAAACATAGGGGCTGTACGAATATGTCTGGCTGTCGCGGTCGGCGACCCTGAGTATATGACGGTAATGCTCACCGTCCGCAACGGAAATCACTTCATTTTCGTTTATAAACTCATTTTCCGCGTTTATAAACACCCAACCAACAAATCTCTCAAGAAATTCGTATAAGCCGTACAGACAGCCTCTCTTCGTGCCGCCGGTGATATATACGCTTCCGTTCTCAACAAGAATATCAACGCCCTCGTCACCGAGAGTGCCAGTGCTGTCGGGAGCGATCACGATTTTGTGATCCGCCTCGGAATCTACCGTTATGGGCAGCTCAACTCCGCGGGCGAGCTTTATGTACTTCCGGAGTTCATCTGCGGCATACGTATTGTTTTCGCTTGCGTTCTCGGGAACGGATATTTCAAAATCGGCTATCTCGGTCTTTCCGATCAGGATACGCTGAATCTGTGTGCCGGTATTGCCGAGCAGATCTATACCGACAATTATGTTTCTGAGATAGTACACATCAACAGCGTTTTCACTTTGGTTTCCGTCAAAATCCGCCGCTAAGTGATTGTACTCCGTAGGAAAACCTACCAAAGAAGACCTCAGAAGATATACGTCCAATGCGTTTACCATTCCGTCGTCATTCAAATCTCCGCGCTTCAAAGCGGTTTCCGAATTGAAAACTACCGCGTCGACGGAAACGCAGGCAGCGCCTATAAGCGTTGCAGCGCAAAGCAGAATCGCTAATAACTTTTTCATAATGACCTCCGTCTGCTTTTCTTTGGAAGTTTATTATATCAAAAATGTCCGATAACCGCAAGCAAAAAAAGGAATTTTGCAATTTATCGGCAATATCCACAACTTTACCATTCATAATTTGTGCACATGAAGCACAGAACTATTTCAAAATGCGGCGGCGCCGATTTTTCGGCGCCGCCGCATTTAAAATCATATTTCTCCGCAAAGGCGTGCTGTCAAAAACCTGTAGAACTTCTCTTTGTCATCCCATGTGATGGCAACATTCATCATCTTGCCGCGCACGGGGTCAATAAGCGAAACGGACTTGTCGTTTGCGTATATGGGAAGCTCTTGGTAGTTCAGGTTCTCGTGAGTTATGCAGGCATAAACGCCTACAGTATCAAAAAGAGGCGATGTGGGGCCGTGATAGTCCCAGTGCTGAGCCTTGAACCACACGTCATTGCTCTTTACAAGCTCGCCGATGAGTCTATCTGTCTCGCCAGCTTTACGGATGCGCTCAAAATACGGCGTGTCGAGCAGGACTCCGCCGGAAACATCCAAAGGAAGAAGCTCGACCTCCCAGTCGGTATTCTCGATGCCGCGCCGCCATGCGTCAAGGTCGCAGCGGATATTCCACTCGCCGCCGAGATCGGGATGCCAGCCCTTGAAAGCACCGTTGTATATGTTTCCGGCAATAACTACAAGACGGCTGTTTTTCGCAATTTCAGGACACTTTTCATATGCATCCGCAAGGTTTTTGAAGCAGCCGATGCACAGGATCGTTATCTTCTCATCGGAATTCATAACCGTGTCTATTATAGCGTCAACGGCATTATCCATAAGGTTCGGATAAGTGCTTATATCGTAACCTTCAAGCCACTCTTCGACCGCGTCCAGCGCGGGCTCACCGCCTCTGCCGGGTGCAAGCTTTACATCCGTACGTCCGCCGCACTCCAGAAGCTTTGCCGCAACGCGGGTCTGGTAAGGGATATTGTAGCCCGTGGTCGTAACGAGCCTCAATTCAAGCTCGGGGCTTTTGAGAATCATAGCGAGCGCCCAAGAGTCGTCAATATCGCTGCCGATGTCGGTATCAAGAATAAGGGGAAGAGGTTTTATCATGGTTTTTGCCGTGCCTTTCGCAATCTGTTTGCCCCGGCTCGGGGCTATGCCTTATTCTACCATAAAGTTTTGAAGAAGTGAATACTATTTTCGAAGCTTTTTTGATTTTTTTAGGACGCAGGGCTTATATTCCGGCGCAAACTGCCGCAGATGCACTGCGGGCACCGCACACGTTCGTCTTCACGACGACGCTTGGAAGAGGCTGATTTTTAGCTATTCAGCTTTTTGCAAAGCATTTCAAACTTTGTTGTTAGCTTTCCGAACTTAAGAGAGAAGAACGTGAAGGGACTACTTTCCCGTAAGTAGCCGCGGACGGTGCGGTTTCAACCTTTCAAAATTGGAATAGCATTTCAAGCTCTATCGTCAGCTTGCCGAACGGGGGAGAGAGACGTGAAGGGGCTGCTGTTCCGGCAGCGGACGGCTTTGGCTTTTCGGAATTGGCAAAGCATTTTAAACTTTGATGTTAGCTTGCCGAACGTAAGTGAGAAGGACGTGAAGGGACTG
>USKS01000183.1 GCA_900555345.1 uncultured Eubacteriales bacterium | reverse complement strand
AGGCGGCGGGGCCCGCCTTCGGCACTCTCGCCGCGCTTCTCGGAATAGTCATACTTTCCTCCTCGTTCAATATATTCTCAAAAACTGTCAAAAGCGAAGCTGCCACAGCGTTCTCGATCTGCAGCACGCTGTGCGTATCCCTTGCCGTTTGGAACGTGCAGAAGGGTGTGTTCGACACGGCAGAACTTCTGCTCAGGACCATGACGGACACAATGACCGCTGTAGTTCCGACAATGGAGGCTATGTTCATTTCATCGGGCAATATAACCTCCGCCGCTGTAACCTCTGCCGGAGTCAATACCATGATAGCGCTTTCGGAGACGCTGTTTTCAAGGTTTCTGTATCCCGCCGCCGTTGTATGCTGGCTGCTCGCCGTCTGCTCAGCTGTAACGGAAAACAGCGGCATCACTTTTATGTCAAAAGCGGTAAAGTCAACGGTGAGCGGGGTGCTTATAACTGTCATGGCGCTTTGCGGCTTTGTAATGGCGCTTCAGGTCGAAACGGCGCAAAGCGCCGACAGCTTTACTCAGCGCACGCTGCGGTATGCCGTCGGCAGCTACGTGCCCATCGTCGGCGGCAGCGTTTCCGAGTCGTTTTCCGTAATTGCGTCAAGCCTTTCGGTAATACGCAAGACCTGCGGCGCGGCGGGCATTATCGCTCTTATCGTAATATTCATTTTCCCGTTTGCTTCTTTGATCCTCAATCGTGCCGCCGTCGGTATCGCAGGCGCCCTTGCGGGCATGATCTCCTGCGAGCGGGAGAGAGTGCTTCTCAGCGAGGCGGGCAGCGTCTGCACGTTCATGATAGCTGTATGCGCTGCGGGTGCCGTCATGTTTACGGTGGCTTTGGGGATATTCTGCCGCACACCCGCGGCAATGGGCTGATGGGAGCGTACATATACTCCGTTCTGTGCGCGGCGCTTTTCTGCGCGCTGATATGCGCCGCCGCACCGAAATCGGACGGGTGCGAAAAATTCGTAGCGTTTGCGGGCGCCCTTGCCGTCTCACTTACGGTGCTGTCACCGCTTGCTGACACCGCGGAAAAAATCAGCGGGGCAAAAGAGGCACTCTCCGGCATTCTCAGCGGTGAGAGCGATGATACGGGCGGCAGCGCGGAGGATGCCGAAGCGCTTGCAAAATACTATGCAAAGTGCGCGTCTCAGTCGCTTTCGGCAATGTACGGTATCGGCAAAGAAAAGATTAGCGTAGAGGTAACGGTCACGGACGGCAGCATAGCCGAGATAGTTGTCCGTGTAAATGGAACGCTTCTTTCGTCCGCCGAGGCGGAAAAGCGGCTCAGCGAAATTCTCGGTATAAAGGTCAGAGTATGCGACAGCGGAGGTAAATAATGAACAAAGACGCTGCAAAGAAAAGTATATTCTCCAAAAAGTGGTTTGCGGCAGCTGCCGCCGCAGCGGGCGTACTGCTTTTGATATTGGGACGCTTTATTCCGTCCTCCGCCGTCGGCAAAAAGCAAAATGATACAAAGGCGGACGATATTGCATACTACAGTGAGCGTCTTGAGGAGAAAATAGAGTCGCTTGTATCAAAGGTCAGCGGCGCGGGAGAGGCAGACGTTGTCATAACCCTTGACTGCACGGATGAGTACGTGTATGCGCAGAATACAAAAAAGTCCGAGGGCTCAAGTGCCGTGGACTACCTTGTACTGTCGGGCTCCGACGGCGAAAGCGGATTGCCCGTCTGCCGCATATATCCAACGGTCAGGGGTGTTGCCGTCGTATGCGGCGGCGGCAGGGACGCCGCCGTGAAAAAGGAGATAACGGAACTTATAGCATCGGCGCTGGGCATATCCGCCTCGAAAATTACGGTGACGGGATGAGGTATATATTGACATATTGCAGAATACTATTAACTGACGATCAAAACGCAGAATTCTATGCGGGAAAGGTGTGATCATATGAAGGAAAAGCTTGCGGCGATTTGGGAAAAGACAAAAAAAGTGTGTGCAAAGCTAAATAAAAAGGCAGTAATTGCGGGGTGCGCCGTACTTATACTGGGCTTTGCCGTCGTGCTTAATTTTATAATAGTACCAAAGACCAATGCCGCATCGAAGAAGAAGGGCATTGACCCGAAGCTCGATCTCAGCGACGTGTCTGCGACCATCGCGGGCAAGGAGACGGAGAGCGCTTCCAAAACTGAGGACGCATTTGCCGAAATGACGCTTTCGAGACGCAAGGCGCGCGACGAGGCTGTTGAGGTGCTGACAGGAGTTGCGCAGAGCGACAGCGCAGTTGAGTCAATGAAGACCGAGGCAATGACAGAACTTGAGCAGATAGCAAAGGACATAGAAAACGAGGCAAATATCGAAAGCCTTATATGCGCAAAGGGATACGAGGACTGCGTTGCCGTTGTAAACGGCACAAGCGCCAGCGTGCTTATAAAGACGGACGGCCTTATGGAAAACGAGGTAGCCCAGATATCCGAGATAGTCTGGCAGCAGGCGGGCATACACCCCGATGATCTTAAGATCATAGAGGCAAAATAGAGTATCCGTGTGCAAGGCGGTATTTATAAAAAGGCGAAAGCCGCAAGACCGTATATTCGGTTTTGCGGCTTTCGCTTTTGGAAAATTACAACAAAATTGTGATTTTATGAAGATTTATTATAAAAGCATTGAAATAATTCGTCGAAAGTGGTATAATTTCATAAAATACATATGTGATTCGGCAGGCGGCGCAAAGCTGCCTTTTGTGTGATACGAAAAGAAGCGCCGCCGGACTTACGGTCTTTCGGCACGGAAGACAGCCGGATCAGGGAGCAAATTTATGAAAATGTATATCGACCCCGGAACGGGCAGTATGCTTTTTGCCATTCTGATAGGCATTATCGGTGTGGCGAATTATCTTCTGAAATCATGGATAGTCAAGCTACGTTTTCTGCTGCACGGCGGTAAAAAGCTTGAGGGCGAAAACGAAAAAACTCCGTTTGTCATCTTTTCCGATAACAAACGGTACTGGAATATATTCAATCCGATCTGCCGCGAGCTTGACAGGCGGGGAATAGACGTTGTATATATGACCGCTTCTCCCGACGATCCTGCGCTTGAATGCCCGTATGAGCATGTAAAGGGCGAGTTTATAGGCGAGGGCAACAGAGCATTTGCAAAGCTCAACTTTCTCAAGGCCGACATGATGCTTTCTACAACACCGGGGCTTGACGTTTACCAGTGGAAGCGCTCCAAAGAGGTCTCCTGCTATGTGCATATCCTTCACGCTCCCTGCGAGGTAACGCTTTACCGTATGTTCGGCATTGACTATTACGACGCAGTGCTGCTTTCCGGTCAGTATCAGGCGGACGATATCCGCGAGATGGAGAAAATGCGCTCACTGCCCGAAAAGGAGCTTGCCATCGTAGGCGTGCCGTATATCGACGAAATGGCGGCAAGACTTGCTGCCGACGGACCCGTTGAAGAACATGAGCGCACGGTGCTGCTTGCACCGTCATGGGGCGAGAGCGGCATACTGAAAAAGTACGGCGCAAAGTTCATAAAACGCCTTGTCGATACGGGCTACAATATAATCATCCGTCCTCATCCGCAGTCTTTCACCTCCGAAAAGGACATGATAGACGCGCTGATGAGCGAATTCCCCGAATCGGAGAAGCTGCACTGGAACCGTGATAACGACAACTATGAGGTGCTGAGACATTCCGATATAATGATCTCCGAGTTCTCCGGAGTTGTGTTCGATTTTGCTCTTGTGTTTGACAAGCCGGTCATTTATGCCGATACCGAATTTGACACCTCTCCCTATGACGCATGGTGGTTTGACAGGGAGTGCTGGACGCTTAAAACACTGCCGAAGATCGGGCAGAAGCTTACCCCCGAAAACTTTGACAATATAAAAGAAATGATAGATACGTGCATCGACGATCCGCGTTTTTCGGAGCAGAGAAGCGTCGTGCGCGACGAAACGTGGGCGTATCGCGGCGAGGGCACGGTGCGCGCCGCCGACT
>USKS01000182.1 GCA_900555345.1 uncultured Eubacteriales bacterium | reverse complement strand
CCCAGCAGCCGTCCTTGACCATGGAGAGGTTTATGACCATGTCGATCTCGTCGGCACCGTTCTCAACCGCGTCGGATGCCTCAAAACACTTGCAGGCGGTCGTATTGTAGCCGTTGGGAAAGCCGATAACGGTGCATACGGGCAGTCTGCCGCCCAGGTAGTCTGCGGCGTCCTTTACATATGACGGGGGGATGCAAACGGAAGCGGTGCCGTATTTCAGACCGTCGTCGCATACGGCGCGGATCTCGTCCCATGTTGCGCTCTGGGACAGCAGGGTGTGGTCGACCTTTGAGAGAATATAGGATACGTTCATTTTCTAAAATTCCTTTCCGTAAGATACAGAATATAAATATATGTACATATGCTGAGTATAGTATAACACAAATTCCGCCGTATTCAAGCTTTTTTTAATAAAGCGTGAATAAGCGATGCCGCCTTTTGACCATAATTTATCAAAAGCGCGCCGAAGTGTCGGCAAAGGAGGAGAAAACGTGATAAAAGGTTGTCAAAAGCGGATAATACACATAACGAATACGGGCAGTCCGTACTTTGAAGAGGCGTATTTTATACTGAAAAACGGCGGAGAGCAGAGCGAGGGCGGGGGCGTCGACATAGTAAAAGAGGCAATGCTTTTGGTGGACTCCGCCTCCCGCAGGGCGCAGCCTGCGGCGCGCCGCAGACGGAGACACACGGGGGCTGCCGTTCTGACGGGGGCTGCGGTGTGCTCGTTCGTTTTCGGGATAGTTATGCTGATTTTCATGCTCGGCGCCCGATGCGCTTGACAATACGGCAGCGCAGTGGTATAATGGTAACCGGAATAATTTGTTCGTGTCGCACTTACACTGAATACTACATTGTTCTGACCTGTGGAGCCGTACCGCCGCCTTCGGACGGCTCATACATAGGCAAGCACCTGAGGTCGGGTTATGACGGCTTTTTAGACAATTGCATAACATTGAACAACAACTAAGAAAAGGAGGCCATTATGGCACAGCAGAAACAAAAACAGAAACTGAAAGTAATGATGCTGGGCGGTCTTAACGAGATCGGCAAGAACCTCGCCGTTTTTGAGTACGGCAACGATATCATAATAATTGACTGCGGTCTTGCGTTTCCCGATGAAGACATGCTCGGTATCGATCTTGTGATCCCCGACATTACGTATCTTGAAAAGAATTCCGATAAGATCAGAGGTATATTCCTCACCCACGGTCACGAGGACCATATAGGAGCGATCCCTTACGTGCTTCGCAGCATAAATCCCCCCATATACGGCACGCGCCTCACCCTCGGCATACTTGAAAACAAGCTTTCTGAGCACAAGCTTCTCAAAACGGCAAAGCTTATAACCGTGGAGGCGGGCAGCGTTGTGCGCGCGGGCGCTTTCTCCTGCGAGTTCATTCACGTAAACCACTCCATAGCGGATGCCTGCGCTATTGCCGTCCGCTGCCCCGCGGCGACGGTCATGCATACGGGCGACTTCAAGCTGGACGTTTCCCCCATCGACGGCGGAATGATGGACGTTACCCGCCTGGGAGAGTACGGCAACGAAGGCGTAGATCTGCTTATGTGCGAGTCTACAAATGTTGAGCGCAGCGGCTTTACTCCCTCGGAAAAAACTATTGCCTCATCCCTTGAGCACATTTTTCTCACAAATACCGACAGACGTATAATCATCGCAACGTTTTCTTCAAACGTGCACCGCGTGCAGCAGATAATCAACACAAGCGCAAAGTTCGGACGCAAAGTGGCGGTGACCGGACGAAGCATGGTGAACGTTGTGGGCGCCGCGGTCGAGCTGGGGTATATGAATGTCCCGAACAATGTGCTCATAGATATAAGCGACGTAAACAAATATCCCCACGAAATGGTAACGATAATAACCACCGGCAGCCAGGGCGAGCCTATGAGCGCGCTTTACAGAATGGCGTTTTCCGACCATTCGCAGGTGGAGCTTTCCTCAAAGGATCTTGTGGTGCTCTCCTCTCATGCCATTCCCGGCAACGAGCTGCTTGTGGGCAGAATAATCAA
Organism: uncultured Eubacteriales bacterium; assembly: GCA_900555345.1. Next base: position 1,951 of record USKS01000182.1, on the reverse strand, counting down.
TGAAATGTATAAGAGAGGGGTAAACGTATACCACGACGACCCCGAAGTGCATGTCTCCGGCCACGCCTGCCGCGAGGAACTGAAGCTTATGCACAACCTCATACGCCCCAAGTATTTCATGCCCATACACGGCGAATACCGTCACCTTATGCAGCACAAGGAGCTTGCGGAGTATCTCGGCATGGATCCCGCCAACATTTTTGTTATGAATATAGGCGAGGTGCTGGAGCTCGACCATAAGAGCTGCAAGCGCGCGGGCACGGTGCCCTCGGGACGTGTGCTCATAGACGGATACGGCGTCGGCGACGTTGGCAACATCGTCCTTCGCGACCGCCGTCACCTTGCGCAGGACGGACTTATCGTTGTTGTCGCAACGGTGGATATCGACGAGCAGACTATAGTCAGCGGCCCCGACATTATCTCCAGAGGCTTTGTGTATGTGCGCGAGGCGGAGGAGCTTATGAACGAGGCAAAGAGCATTGCAAACGACGTGCTTACAAAGGCGCTTGACAGCGGCGTTACCGAGTGGACGCAGATGAAGAACGGCGTTAAGGAAAGCCTTACGAAGTTCCTGTTCGCAAAGACAAAGCGCAAGCCCATGATACTTCCCGTTATCATGAACGTATAATTATTGAGGACTTGAAATGGTAAAGCATATAATCATCTGGAAGCTTGACGAGAGCCTTTCCGCAGAAGAAAAGCAGAAAGTGAAGAAAGAGGCAAAAGCCGCTCTGGAGGCGCTTTGCGGAAAAGTTCCCGGTCTTGTCTCACTGACACTGCATACAGAGATCCTGCCCTCCTCCACGGGAGACATGATGCTCGACTCCACTCTTGAGAGCGTCTCGGCACTTGAAGGATATCGCAGCCATCCCGCACACGTGGCGGCTGCGGATACATATGTGCGCCCGTTTGCCGCCGTCCGTCTTTGCTGCGATACGGAGTCGGACAGCTGATGAAGCGCCCCGAGATATTGTCCCCCGCGGGCAATTTTGAAAAGCTTGAAAGCGCCGTGTACTTCGGCGCGGATGCGGTATATCTTGCGGGCCGCAGCTTCGGTATGAGAGCCGCCAGCGGCAACTTTTCCGACGAAGAACTGAAAGAAGCGGTGAAATACTGCCACGCGCGCGGCGTCAAGGTCTATGTGACAGTGAATATTATGCCGCGTGACTGCCAGTACGCGCATCTTGAAGAGTTTCTTGTATATCTGGAAAAGATCGGCGCAGACGCCGCGATCATATCCGATCTCGGTGTCGCTTTTCTCGCGCGGCGCGTTGCTCCCGGGCTTGAAATTCACGTTTCCACCCAGGCGAGCGCCGTATCCTCTGCCGACTGCCTTGCGTGGCACAGCCTCGGCGCCTCACGCATCGTACTTGCCCGCGAGCTTTCACTTGCGGAAATAGGGAAGATACGCAGAAATATTCCGGACGAATTGGAGCTTGAATGCTTTGTTCACGGCTCGATGTGCATAGCGTACAGCGGACGCTGCCTTCTGAGTCAGTACTATGTCGGGCGCGACGCAAACCGCGGTGCCTGCGCGCAGCCCTGCCGATGGATATACAATGTCGGCTCGGGCGCAAAGGGCATGGATATAGCGGAAGAAAAACGGCAGGATGAGCTTTTGCCCGTTGTTGAGGACGGCGGGGATACGTTTGTAATGAGCTCCAAGGATATGTGCATGATAGATCATATCCCCGAGCTGTGCGCCGCCGGCATAGACAGCTTTAAGCTTGAGGGCAGAGTACGCAGCGCCTATTATACGGCGGTCGTTACAAATGCGTACAGGCTCGCCCTTGATTCTTACATGGCGTCCCCAGAAACATACGCGCCCGATCCGCTGCTCAGGCGCGAGCTTGACAGCGTTTCGCACCGCGAATACGGCACGGGATTTTTCTTTACAAATCCCCATGAGGACGCGAACACCGTCACATCTCCGGGGTATATAAGAGAAAAA
>USKS01000181.1 GCA_900555345.1 uncultured Eubacteriales bacterium | reverse complement strand
CGCCGGGACAAGCAGTCGACGGCGCGGGGCAAAGCGCACGCGGACGAAGTGCGGGAAGCGCGCGGAATGCCCGCGGGGTAAACGGCGGCGCATCCTTTGAGCAGACCGAAGCGGACAAGCGCCGCGAGAGAGCCGCAAAACAAGAGGCGCTCGAAAAAGCAAAACGCGCACGAAGACTCAGAAAAATACGCGACGCCGTTATATCATTTGTGCTGATCCTTGCGGTCTTTGCCGTTATGTGCATAGTGGTGTACAGACTTCTGTTTGTGATATCAGATATTAGCGTTGACGGCAGCGAAAACTACAGTGCCGATGAAATAATCGCGGCATCCGGTGTGGCTGAGGGGGATCATCTGTATTCCTTCCGCGCAAGCAGCACGGAGCAAAGCATTATACTGCGCTGCCCGCTTGTAAGCAGCGTCAGGGTAAAGCGCAGCGCTCCCCGCAAGGTAACTTTTCAGATCACCGAGGAAAAAAGCACCTACTACGCCGATTTCTACGGCGAGTACAGGGCTATGTCCTCAGATCTTAGGGTGCTTTACTCGGTAACAAGAGACGAGGCACGGGAACAGGGGCTTGTGCTTCTGAAGCTGCCCGCAGTGTCAAAAGCGGTCTCGGGAACGGCGGCGCAGTATTCTTCGGTGAGAAGAGACAGCTACATATACGATACAGTAAAGGCGCTTTCCGAATCAGAGCTTTGGGGCAGGATCGGTGCCGTGGATCTTACGGGAAAATATGATATAAAAATGGTCTGCGACGGAAAATATCTGCTTTCCTTCGGCGATTCGGGCTCCGCGGATTCAAAGCTGCGCATAGCCGCGGCGGTCCTCAAGGACGATATGTTCTCGGGAGACGATAAGGCGAAGATCGATCTCACAAATCTTGCTCAGACCGGCGTTGTTGTCGACAACAGGCTGGAGCTTGACTGGTAAAATCGCTTAGACAATTGCATAAAATACCGATAAAAGACAAATGCATAAAAATGCCGTCCGCAGTGCGCAAGCCCACTGAGGACGGCGTTTTTTGCAAAAAAATAAAATAAAACGAAAAAAATTCGGCAAAACATCTTGAAAAACAGCGCCGGATAGTATATTATAAATGTAAGTGTAAAAACGGCGAAAGCCGAAACTGCGCATAATTCGCGCAAAGCGGCGCGGGTCCATATAAAAAACGGAGGATAATAAAATGCCTTTTGAACTTGACGAAGAATTTGAAAGCGGCGTTAATATTAAGGTCGTAGGTGTAGGCGGCGGCGGAAACAATGCTGTCAACAGAATGATCTCTTCCAACGTACGCGGCGTGGATTTTATTGCTATCAATACCGATAAGCAGGCTCTTCAGAAGTCTGCCGCAACTCATAAGATCCCGATCGGCGAGAAGATCACCAAGGGTCACGGCGCGGGCTCCAACCCCGACATCGGCGCAAAAGCCGCAGAGGAGAGCATTGAAGAAATAAAGACAAGCCTTACCGGTGCGGACATGGTGTTCATCACCACCGGCATGGGCGGCGGCACCGGCACCGGCGCTGCTCCCATCGTTGCGCGCATCGCAAAAGAGATGGGCATGCTCACCATCGGTATTGTCACAAAGCCTTTCGCGTTTGAGGGCAAGAAGAGAAAAGTACAGGCAGACGCAGGCATCGCCTCCCTCAGCCAGTACGTTGACTCTCTCGTTATAATCCCCAACGAAAGACTCAAGCAGGTCTCCGATAAGCCCATTACGATGATAAACGCTTTTGAGATCGCCGACGACGTGCTCAGCCACGGCGTTCAGTCCATTTCCGAGCTTATCAACGTTCCCGGTTACATAAACCTTGATTTTGCGGACGTTACCTCCGTAATGCAGGATGCGGGATACGCGCACATGGGTGTCGGCTATGCGACCGGCAAGGAGAAGGCAGAGCTTGCGGCAAAGGCCGCAATTTCCAGCCCGCTGCTTGAGACTTCCATCAACGGCGCGCACGGTATTCTCGGAAACATCACCGCTTCTCCCGATATATCCATGGAGGATATCGACATTGCATGCACCATGATCGCAAACGAAGCTCATGAGGATGCAACGGTCATCTGGGGTGTTGCTTTCGATCCCGATATGGAAGACGCTATGAAGATCACCATCATAGCAACAGGCTTTGAGAACGAAAATGAGGATCTCAGCGTTCCCGCAGCGGCAGCTGCAAAGGCTGCTCCCGCAGCAGCGGCGGCAAAGCCCGCGGAAAAGCCTGCAGAAAGCGCTCAGCCTTCCGCGGATGACGATATTTCCGACGACGAGCTTGACGAGCTTCTCGGTATAGTCAACGTAAAGAGCAAGGAGCACAAGCTTGACACTGCCGAGAACAGCGGACTCAAGAGATATTTCTGAGACGAATATATATGAAAAAAGGATGCCGTGCGGCATCCTTTTTTTTGTCGCTCGGCTGAATTTGCGGCACACGGACAGGCGGGCGCTCGATATAGTCCCGGCATGGCGGACAGACCCGCACCGCCCGCGGGGGATGATGCAAGCGGCGCCGCGCTGCCTGCCTCAAGCTCGCGCAGACAGATCCGTGCCGCCCGTGCGGGATGATGTTCTGTTTCGGCGGCTTCCCGACGATCGGCCCCGACACCCCCGCCTGCGGGCGTCTTTGCAAAATAATGCGAAAAACCCGCCTGCATGCGGAAAAAATTGCCCGCAGCGCACTGTTTTTTATATATCTCTGTTGAAGTCCGCATTTTTATGTGGTATACTTATAAAAATTCATAAATATACAGTTTGGGAGAATTTCGGAAATGACAAACATTGCAATTCTCGGTTTCGGCGTCGTCGGCGGAGGCATAACCGAGGTCATAGAGCAGAACGGCAAGGCGCTTGAAAAATATACGGGGGACGGAATGTACGTAAAGTATATCCTCGATCTCCGTGATTTTCCGGACTCTCCGTACAGCGACAGGGTAGTTCACGACATAAACATAATCGCTAAGGATCCCGAGGTCAGCATTGTGTGCGAGGCTATGGGCGGTGTGAATCCCGCGTATGATTTTTCCGTTATGCTCATGGAGCACGGCAAAAGTGTTGTTACCTCCAACAAAGAGCTTGTGGCAAAAAGAGGCGTTGAGCTTTGCGAGACGGCGGAGAAGAACGGCGTAAGCTATATGTTTGAGGCAAGCGTCGGCGGCGGTATACCCGAGATACGCGGCATGCGCACATCCCTTGCGGGAGACACTGTGACGGCTGTAAACGGCATACTCAACGGTACGACGAACTATATCCTTACAAGAATGAAAAAGGACGGCGCCACATTCGCCGAAGCGCTTTCCGAGGCGCAGCGGCTCGGATACGCCGAGAGAGACCCCAGCGCCGACGTGGACGGCCTCGATGCACAGCGCAAGATAATGATACTGACGGCGGTCGCCTCCGGTTACCTTGCGGATGAAAGTGATGTTTACGCCCAGACGCTGAGAAATATAACCCCTCTCGATATGGACGCGGCTGCCCGCTGGGGCGGCACGGTAAAGCTTGTGGGCAGCGCGAGAATAAAGCCCGACGCGAGCGGCGCCTCCATGTACGTTTGCCCCACGTTTGTACCTTCGGATTGCCCCCTGTCGTTTGTGGACGACGTTTATAACGCTATATCCGTCGCAAGCCCCGTTACGGGAGACGTGATGTTCTACGGCAGAGGCGCGGGCAGAATGCCTACGGCGGGCGCGATGGTGGCTGATGCGGCGTCGATCGCCTCGGGACTTTGCAATGGTGAGAAGAAGATGGCATGGCAGAGCGCGCCCGACGGTTGGGTAACGCCCTTTGAAGAACTCAGCTTTTCATACTATGTACGTGTGAAAACAGACGACCCCGCGCAGGCGCTTGAGGCGGCGGCCCTTGCTCTCGGCACGGCGGAAAAACTTCCTTCGACTCCCGCGGGATACGTCGAGTATATAACTCCCGAAGTAAAAGAGTCCGAAGCGAGACGGCTGTTCTCCGGCGAGCTTTGCAAGGCGGAGTCCGTCATTCGCATACTCG
>USKS01000180.1 GCA_900555345.1 uncultured Eubacteriales bacterium | reverse complement strand
CTATCTGATCCAGCACGCGGATAACGTTTTCGATGCCGTCCGCCGCAAGATAGCGTTCATTGAACACTGCCGTGGACTCGCCTCCTGCGGTTGCCCAGCTTACGCCGACGCAGCCCGCCTCGGTAGACTTTTCGGGCACTTTGATCTTATTCATGGCAGAGACAAGCTCAAAGTATACGTCAGATACGGACAATACTGCGTCCACGTTGCTCTTTGTGCCGGAAAAGGAATTTTTCACATAGCTGACCTTCGCGGGGCACGGTGAGATGAAAAAGCAGCCGATATCACTGTCTGAAAGCTCCGGATGCTCACGGAGCGCCTTTTCTCTCGCAAATTTGCCCGCCACCTCCACGGGAGGAAGTATGGGCAGAATGTTTTTGCACAGAAGCGGAAAACGCATACTGATAAGTCTGACTATTACGGGACAGGCAGAGCTTATCACCGGTTTCGGTATATTTTCCGAGCGCAGATACTGCCTCGTGTAGCCCGAGACCATCTCCGCCGCCTTTGCGACCTCGAATACATCGTCAAAGCCCATGTCGTACAGCCCCTGAACGACAAAATCTATATCGTCCAGATTGTCAAACTGACCGTACAGCGCAGGCGCCGGAAGCGCAATTTTATATTTGTAATTTTTAAGGCTGTCAAGCCGGTCGTGCGTCGCTTTTTTTGCCTTATATGGACATACTCTGATACACTCGCCGCAGTCGATGCACTTTTGCGGACTTATCGCCGCGCAGCCCTCTCTGACGCGAATAGCCTCGGTCGGGCAGCGCTGCAGGCAGTGAGTACACCCTTTGCATTTGCTTTTGTCAAGCGACACCGAATGTTTATATTCTGTCATGTCGGCTCCGTATAAGGTTTTCAGATTTTGACAGTCATGGTGACTTTCGTTCCGCGCCCGACTTCCGTATCGATATGCATAGTATCGGTATACTTCTTCATATTCGGCAGACCCATACCTGCACCGAAGCCGAGAGAGCGGATATTTTCGCGCGCCGTGGAGTATCCTTCCTGCATGGCAAGCGCCACATCGGCGATGCCGGGGCCGTGATCCTCAAGCACCATTATTATCTCGTCGGGGGTTACCTCAACAACGGCGCAGCCGCCGTCGGCGTGGATGACCATATTGATCTCACCCTCGTACATTGCAATGGCAACTCTCCGTATAACATCCGGAGAAATGCCCAGCTGCCTCAAACGCTTTTTGACCTCTACTGAGGCAGCGCCGGCGGACGAAAAATCGTCCCCGTCCACATCAAAGCGGAATGTGACAACGTCGTCAGGCATTGCGCACCTCTTTGTCCTCATGTCCGCGAAGCCCTGCGCTGTAAAGTATGCCGCAGGCCTCAAACATACGCAGATCGGTCTTTATAAGAACAATGCCGGCGTCTTTTGCAAGCTCTGTCATCTCCTCGGTAGGAACCTTTCTGCGAACGAACACAATGCAGCGCATATCCATCATTTCCGCGGTTCTTATGACCTGCGGGTTGACAAGACCGGTGAGCAGCACTGCCTGATCCTTTACGAACGCAAGCACATCGCTCATCATATCGCTTGAACAGGCGGTGTACACCTCGCTGTCAAGCTGATCCTCGCCGCACACGAGAGTCGCGCCGAGATTCTGCAAGATCTCCCTTATTTTCATTTTACAGCCGCTCCGTTAATCAGTTGTATTTTGCGATTATACCTTCGATATCATCGGGAGTAAGTCTGCCGTATACATCCTCGCCCACGGTCAGCACGGGGGCAAGACCGCACGCGCCGATGCAGCGTGTAGCGTCAAGGCTGAACTTCTTGTCGGCGGTGATGCCGCCGTTCTTTACGCCGAGAACCGTTTCGAGCTTCTCCATAAGGTTGCCGCTGCCCTTAACGTAGCAAGCGGTGCCGAGACAGACACTGACGGGGTTTGTGCCCTTGGGGTTGAGCAGGAACTGGGAGTAGAATGTCGCGACTCCGTAAACCTCGGAAACCGGCACGCCCAGGCTGAGCGCTATGTGCTTCTGAACTTCGGGGGGGAGATATCCGTAGATATCCTGTGCCTTCTGCATAATTCCCATAAGGCAGCCCTTCTGGCCTCTCATTTCGGCGATGACCACATCAAGGCGCGCCTTCTGCTCGGGGGTATCGGTAAAGGGTACCGATGTCATCTGTTTTTTCATAAGTAATATGTCCTCCTGGCCATATAATTTATTTATCTTTAACATTATATATTATTCAGTCGTAAATTTCCATAGTTTACGACAATTTTGTTTACATTTTTAATAGTAAAAGTACAATTTTTCCCGAATTGCACCGTCAAACTGTCTCATTTGATACATTGTTTATCGAAATAATGCGAAAACTGCTCACGGCTGCCTATCTCATGTCTCCGGCAGTAAAAATAATCGCGGCTGTTTTTTTGAAAAATCATTGACAATAGCTCTAATAATGTTATAATTGTTGCGACGCTGCGGCTCTGCAGCCCGAAAGGAGTCTATTATGGTAGTAAACAATCCCCCCATGGGGTGGAATTCATGGAACACGTTCGGTCCCAACATCAACGAACAGCTTATTCTCGAGACCGCCGATGCCATGGTTGAAAAAGGATACCGCGACGCGGGATATGAGTACGTGGTCATAGACGACGCATGGATGCTGCGCGAGCGCCGCGACGGGAAGCTCGTCGTCGATCCCGAGAAGTTCCCTCACGGCATGAAGTATGTAGGAGACTACATACATTCCAAGGGACTGAAGTTCGGCATATATTCCGCGGCGGGCACGCTTACCTGCCAGGGATTTCCCGGCAGCTTCGGTCACGAATACGAGGACGCGCGTCAGTTTGCCGAATGGGGCGTTGACTATCTGAAATACGATCTGTGCCACTACCCCGGCTGCGGCGACATCAAAAATTCGTACCTCACCATGAGCATGGCGCTGCGCGCGACCGGACGCAATATCGTTTTCTCCGGCTGCACCGTGGGTCAGGAAGAACCCCACACTTGGATGCGCTCGGTAGGCGCGCACCTGTACCGCAGCACCGGCGACATCAACGATAATCTTCAGTCCATAAGGGGCAACGCAATGTCGCAGCTCAGAAAGCTGTACAGCTCCGCACCCGGCTGCTACAACGATATCGACATGCTCGTCGTCGGCATGCACGGCAAGGGTCACGTCAGCTACACCAACGGCTGCACCGACCGCGAATATTTTCTCCACTTTGCAATGTGGTGTCTTTGGAGCGCCCCGCTTATGATTGGCGGCGACATACGCACTATGAGCGACGAGTGCCGCGCCATACTGCAGAACAAAGAGCTTATAAAAATAGATCAGGATCCCGACTGCCGTCCTCCCTACTACGAGGATCGCCAGAGATACGCAGCAGACGGCAGACTGGGCTTTATAAAGCTGCTCTCCGACGGAGATTTTGCTATCGGATATTTCAACTTCTCCGACAATGAGGACCTTATGATCCCCTTCTATTTCGACGATTACGGTATTCCCTCCTCAACCGGCGCAGGTCTTGATATTACGGATATTCTCACCGGCGAGCGCATCGGCGTAAAGCACGACTTCTTCTGCCCCGTTGTACCCATGCAGGATTTCCGCGTGTACAGAGCGAAGATCGTTCTCTGAGGCGAAAAGCCTCTGTAATTATTGTATATGAACGGCAATAATGTATGTATGAAATGCGGGCGGGAGCTCACACCCACGGATATCGCCCTGCACCGCAAACTCGTAAACCGCGGGGCGGCGGAATTTATGTGCATTTCGTGCCTTGCGGAGCACTTCAGGGTGAGCGAAGAAGCGCTTCGGGAAAAGGCGGAATACTTTAAGCGTTCCGGCTGCACGCTGTTTATGATGTAAACTTGCGAATTTGCGCCTGCCGCGGCGGAAAAATCCGATCGCGGCAGGCGCAAAGCGCGGTTTTGCAATATTTTTTGCTTTTTGCGAAAAATATTGCAAAAAGGTATTGCAATTTGCAAAACGGCATGATATAATAAACAAGCTTTGAGGCCCGTTGGTCAAGCGGCTAAGACACCGCCCTTTCACGG
>USKS01000179.1 GCA_900555345.1 uncultured Eubacteriales bacterium | reverse complement strand
ACTTGCGGTGGACGCCATGGAGAAAATGCAGATCACCCGGCTCGCAAGGCGGTGCTATCGGGAGCTGTCCGGCGGGCAGCAGCAGCGGGTGCTGCTTGCCCGCGCACTGTGCGCCACGCAAAAAATGCTGCTTCTGGATGAGCCTGTTTCGGGACTTGACCCCAAGGTGACGGCGGAAATGTATACGCTCATCGAAAAGCTCAACCGTGAGGACGGCATCACCGTGATCATGATCTCTCACGATGTGGCTGCCGCCGTCCGATACGCCAGCCATATTCTGCATATTGGCGACACCGTTTTCTTTGGGACAAAGGCAGACTATCTCCAAAGCCCGCAGGGGCGGCTGTTTGACGCGAAGAAGGGCGGTGACAGCCAATGACCGCTATCTTGGAAAAGCTGACTCTCTATTGGGCATATCCCTTTGTCCGCTATGCGCTCATTGTCGGTGTGCTGATTGCACTTTGTTCCTCTTTATTGGGCATAACGCTGGTGCTGAAGCGGTTTTCGTTCATCGGCGACGGACTTTCCCATGTGGCGTTCGGGGCAATGGCGATTGCTGCTGTTTTGCAGATTACAAACGGAATGCCGCTTGTGATGGTCATTACAATTATCAGTGCGGTATTGCTTTTGCGTACAGGGCAGAATACAAAAATCAAAGGCGATGCCGCTATTGCAATGATTTCCGTCGGTTCTTTGGCTGTAGGCTATTTGTTAATGAATATTTTCTCATCGTCCTCCAATCTTTCGGGCGATGTGTGCAGTACGCTGTTCGGCTCGACCTCCATCTTAACACTGTCCCCCGCAGAGGTGTGGCTTTGCGTGGGAATGTCGGTGCTCGTCGTGGCAATATTTGTTTTATTCTACAACAAAATATTCGCCGTTACCTTTGACGAGGACTTTGCAAGGGCAACCGGAACGAAGGCCGGACTTTACAATCTTTTGATTGCCGTCATCGTTGCAGTTATCATTGTGCTGGCCATGAACCTTGTGGGTTCGCTGCTGATCTCCGCACTGGTAATCTTTCCGGCACTGTCCGCTATGCGGATGTTCAAGAGCTTCCGCGGCGTGACCGTTTGTGCGGCAGTCCTTTCGGTTTTCTGTGCGCTGATCGGCATTTTGGTGTCCATTCTCGCCGGTACGCCGGTAGGCTCGACCATTGTCGCCGTTCAGATCGGTGCATTCGGCTTGACGTGGATCATCGGCACAATTATTGGAGGTGTGAGAAAATGAAAAAACTGTTTTGCATACTCATTGTTGTCCTTGCCCTTGTATCTTTTGCCGCCTGCGGAAGTAAAAAAGATAAAGCGACAACCGATAACCGGACACCGAATTCATCCGTTTCACAAAATCAAGCAACGGAAAAGGCTTCGGAGTCTGCACCAACAACCTCCGGGCCCGCGCAAAACACGGACGGTATTGATGTTGACCTGACAAAGCTCAGCAGCACGATGGTCTATTCCGAGGTTTACAACATGATGTATACCCCTGATGACTACATTGGAAAAACAGTTAAAATGAAGGGGCAATTTGCATGTTACGAAGACCCCGATACAAAAGCCTTATACTTTGCCTGTGTCATTGCGGACGCGACAGCCTGCTGCTCACAGGGATTGGAGTTTGTTCTGAGAGGCGAGAATACCTATCCTGACGATTACCCCGGAATCGGCAGTGAGATTACGGTTTCCGGTACTTTTGAGGTTTATGAGGAAAACGGCAGTAAGTATTGCCGGCTTGCAGATGCTGCTGTTGCAGAATAACGCTGTCTGATTGTAACGATTATACTTACAAAGGCGACAACACCCTTTCGGGGTCTGTCGCCTTTTCTCTTATTTTGCCGGCTATATGCATATAATGCGAAGATCTGCGGCTCACTGCGCCAGATTTACAAGCACGTCGCGCATTGTATCAAGGGCGTCGGCAGGTATAAACTCGTAAACGCTGTGGAAATTCACGCCGCCCGTGGAAAGATTGGGGCAGGGAACGTTGCCCTCCCACGAAAGGCGCGCGCCGTCCGTGCCGCCGCGTATGGGCACGATCAGCGGCTCGGCTCCCGCCTGTTTCATAGCTTCTTTCGCACGCTCGATAAGCTCCATATGAGGTGCGATCTTTTCTTTCATATTATAGTAGCTGTCGCTCACAAACGCCTCAAATGTGCCGTCGCCGTACACGCCGTTCAGGTATTCGCACAGGTTTTTCACAAAAGCCTTGCGCTTTTCAAACTTTTCTCTGTCGTGATCTCGTATTATCATGGAAATCACTGCCTCTGTTTCGTTTGCGCATATATCGCTGACATGATAGAAGCCCTCATAGCCTTCGGTATGAGCAGGGGTCTCTGCCGCCGGCAGGCGGTTTATGAATTCTGCCGCAAGAAGAGCCGCGTTTTTCATTTTATTCTTTGCGCTGCCGGGGTGGATATTGACGCCGTGTACCTTGACAACGGCTGCGGCAGCATTGAAGTTTTCGTATTCTATCTCGCCCAGCTCCCCGCCGTCAACGGTGTAGGCGACCTTTGCGCCGAAGCGGTCGTAGTCGAAATGATCCGCTCCCCTGCCTATCTCCTCGTCGGGGGTAAAGCAGATATAAACCGTGCGGTGCGCCGCCTCGGGGTGGGTGATAAAGTATTCGCACATGCCGACGATTTCGGCGATTCCCGCCTTATCGTCCGCGCCGAGCAGGGTCGAGCCGTCGGTGACGATAAGCTCTCTGCCCTCGTATTTTGAAAGGACGGGAAAATCGGAAACGCGCATGACGCGCTCGCCCAGATCAATATCGCCACCGCGATAGAGAATTTTTTTGGCTTTTATATTTTCTCCGGGCGCGTCGGGAGAGGTGTCCATATGAGAGACAAAGCCGATGGGCTCGGCGTTCTCCATGCCCGGCGTTGCGGGCAGAACGGCGTATACATAGCCGCAGCCGTCAACGCCCGCGTCGGAAAGCCCCATTGCGGAAAGCTCGTCCGCAATAAAGCGTGCAAGTACCGTCTGTCGCTCCGTCGAGGGCACGGTTTCGCTGTCCTCGCACGATGCCGTGGGAAAGGATACGTATTTCAGAAATCTGTCAAGAACGTTCATTATTTATTATCTCCGTTTTTAAGAATAAGGCTCGCAAAGCTTTCGCCCTCGCCTGAGGCGTCAATGCCCAAAAGCTCCTCGCACGTTCTGCCGAGGTCGGCAAACGTTGTGCGCACCCCGATGCAGACGGGAGCGATGCGCTTGCCGAAAATGAGAACGGGCACATATTCTCTTGTGTGATCCGTTCCTATATGGGCGGGGTCGCAGCCGTGGTCCGCGGTGAGTATCATGCAGTCGTCCTCGCCGAGTTTTTCACAGAAGCCGGAAAGAAACGCGTCCATTTCTTCGACCGCGGCGGCATATCCCGCGATGTCGCGGCGATGACCGTATTTCATATCGAAATCCACAAGATTTACAAAGCAAAGGCCGTTGAAGCTGCGTGCGGCGATCTCCGCGGTCTTCTCCATCCCGTCAGCGTTGCTTACGGTGTGGATCTCCTCGGTGATACCGCGATGCGCGAATATATCGCCGATCTTGCCCACGCCGATAACGTCAAATCCCGCTTTTGCCAGCGTATCGCAGACGGTGTCCTTCGGCGCGCTGAGCGCGTAGTCGCGGCGGCGGGGCGTGCGGGTGAAGGGATACTCTCCGCTGAACGGACGGGCGATGACTCTGCCCACTGCGAGAGGACCGCAAAGCTCCTCGCGCGCGATCTCGCAATAGCGGTAAAGCTCCTCGGGAGGGACGATATCCTCATGCGCAGCTATCTGAAAAACGCTGTCCGCCGATGTATACACAATCGGCTTTCCGGTCGCCTCGTGCTCCGGTCCGAGCTTTTCTATAATTTCCGTGCCGCTTGCCGGGTAATTTCCCAGACAGCCGATGCCGATTTCCTTTTCAAACACTTCCATGAATTCCTTCGGGAATCCGTTCGGATAAGTCTTAAACGGAATTTCGGTCTTAAGTCCGGCGATTTCCCAGTGTCCTGTGGTCGTGTCTTTTCCCACTGAAAGCTCTGCCAGCCTTCCAAAGC
>USKS01000178.1 GCA_900555345.1 uncultured Eubacteriales bacterium | reverse complement strand
TTCACGTCCTTTTTACTTACGTTCGGCAAGCTGACGATAGAGTTTGAAATGCTTTTCCAATTCCGAAAGCCGAAAGCCGGCGCCCGTCCGTGGCTGCTTACGGAAAAGCAGTCCCTTCACGTCCTTTCTCTTACGTTTGGAAGGCTAACCACAAAGTTTGAATTGCTTTGATAAAAACTAAAGGTCTGCAGTTTCAGAGTTTCGGCGGGGAGACGAGCGGGTGCGGGTGCAGGTGCGGGCGGTGCGGTGGGTGCTGGTGCAGGTTCGGCGGGGGAGTGGGGCGGCGCGGTGGGAGCGGGACTGCGTTGGCGATGTGTGCGCGGCAAGGGCGCGGAACGGTGCGGGTGCGCGGAACGGTGCGTGGCGATAGCCCGGGCAGTGCGTGGTGATAGTGCGGCAAGGGCGCGCAGAGCGCAGCGGGCACAGCTGCGCGTTTCAGCTGCAGATCCGCTGTACTGCCTGCCGTCTCTCGCCATAAGATATACGTCTTTTATCAAATGACGTTTGTCTTATGGCATTGCAATTGTTCGCCGTGTGTGATATTATATTTTCAGCCGAGCTTATCGGCAAAGCCGCAGCACGGGCATATATTCCCCCGCCGCGAGGCGCAAACATATTATAATTTTAGGATATTCAGATGGAAAAAGCACTTATCGCCATGAGCGGCGGCGTTGATTCGAGCGTTGCCGCGCTGCTTGTCAAAAATATGGGCTATGACTGCGTCGGCTGTACCATGAAGCTGTACGACAATGAGGACGCGGGCATTTCCAAAGGGCACACCTGCTGTTCCCTTGACGATGTGGAGGACGCGCGCAGCGTTGCCCGCTCTCTCGGCATGCCGTACTACGTATTCAACTTCAAGGACGGCTTTCGCGAGGCGGTCATGTCAAAATTTGCGAACTGCTATCTGCGCGGCGAGACGCCTAATCCGTGCATCGACTGCAACAGATATATGAAATTCGAAAAACTGTTTTCGCGCGCGGACATTCTGGAGTGCAAGTATATAGTCACCGGACATTACGCGAGGATAACCGAATGCGGCGGAGAATTCTTTCTGAAAAAAGCCGTTGACCCTACAAAGGATCAGAGCTATGTGCTGTACAGTCTGACGCAGGAGCAGCTGGGGCGCATAATGTTTCCTCTCGGGTCAATGACAAAGGCAGAGGCGAGAGAGATCGCCGAGGCAAACGGCTTTGTAAACGCAAGAAAGCATGACAGCCAGGACATCTGCTTTGCCCCCGACGGCGACTATGCCGCAGCCGTGCGGCGCATCAGCGGCGCAGATGATACCCCCGGAGACTTTGTTCTTTGCGACGGCACCGTTGTAGGCAGACACAAGGGCATTGTCCACTATACTCTCGGTCAGCGGCGCGGGCTCGGCGTTGCAGCCGGCGCCCCGCTGTATGTTTGCGCGATACATCCTTCGGACAACACTGTCGTTCTCGGCAGCGAGGAGGATCTTATGTCGTGCGAGGCATATGTTGAGGACATAAACTGGATCTCCGGCAGGGCACCGCAGCGCCCGTTTGAGTGCTGCGTCAAAATCAGATACCGCCAAAAAGAGCAGCCCGCAGCCGTTGTGCCCGAGGAGGGCACGGGGCGCGTGCTCGTAAAATTTTCATCGCCTCAGCGCGCGGTGACCCCCGGGCAGTCCGCTGTATTCTATGACGGCGACACAGTCCTCGGCGGCGGGACCATCTGCCGCGCTGCAGACTGACTTCCGACATTTGCCGCCGCGCTGACAGACCGCGAGAAAAAATGAAGAAGGCACAGAGCCATAGGGCTCTGTGCCTTCTTCGGTCAAAAGCACCAAAATCATCTCAAAAACCGCGCGCCGCGCTGCCCTATGACGGCTATTTTGACAAAAAAAAGGGCTGCAGGACGCTTTCGCAGAAAATACAATTGCTTTTGTGCTGCGTTTATGATATTATTAATATGTATGCGTGCGGTCTTTTGAGGATCGCAACTCTAACTGTACAGGAAAGGCGCGTGCATTATATGAGTGCTGTCATAACGGTAATAAACCTCCTTTGCGGCGTTGCACTGTTTTTGTTCGGTATGCTTCTCATGGGCGACGGACTTAAAAATGTTGCGGGCAACAAGCTTGAGGTGGTTCTGTACAAGCTGACAAACACACCCATAAAGGGCGTTCTTCTCGGAACGGGAGTTACGGCGGTGATACAGTCGTCGTCGGCGACCTCCATCATGGTCGTCGGATTTGTCAATTCCGGAATGATGAAAGTTCGCCAGGCTATCGGCATCATACTCGGCGCAATTCTCGGAACGAGCATCACCGGCTGGATAATCTGCCTTTCCGATGTAGGCGGCGCAGGCGCTTCAGACTGGGTTCAGATAGTTTCAACCGCAACGCTTACGGGTATAATCGCGGTCATCGGCATTTTCCTTCGTATGTTCTGCAAAAACAGAACAAAGCAGCATGTGGGCGATATACTGATGGGCTTTGCCATCCTGATGACAGGCATGAGCGCCATGAGCACCTCTGTGGATGGGCTGCGTGAAAGCCAGGCGTTTATAAACATCCTCACATCGTTTTCAAACCCCGTGCTCGGCATTCTGGCAGGCACGCTTATAACCTGCGTGCTTCAGAGTGCGTCTGCAACGGTCGGTATTCTTCAGGCGCTTTCAATGACGGGCGCTGTAAGCTTTGAGGTGGCGCTGCCTATAATTATGGGCATTGCGATAGGAGCGGCGGTCCCCGTGCTTCTCTCGGCGCTCGGCACAAACGTTGCGGCAAAGCGGACGGCTTTTGTATATCTGCTTATAGATGTTATCGGTGCCGTTTTCTGGGCGATAGTGTTCTATGCGGCGAACGCCATATTCAAATTCGACTTTATGAGCCACACCATGAACATGGTGGATGTGGCGCTTCTGAATACCACATTCCGTCTTTTGACGGTGCTTCTGCTCTCACCGTTTATAAAGCAGCTTGAAAAGATAGTTTGCTTTATATTCAAGGAAGATCCCGAGGACGCGGAGGAGACCGCCGAGATCGACCGTCTTGAGGAGCGCTTTATAGCGCATCCCGCAATAGCGCTTGAACAGAGCAACAACGCTGTCTGTTCCATGGCGCGCAAGGCGAGAAAAAATCTTGCCCGCGCATTTGCGCTGATATATGATTACAGCGACGAAAAGTACCGGGTCATACAGAACAAAGAAGAGGTCATAGACCGCTATGAGGACAAGCTGGGTACATATCTTATAAAGCTTACGGGACGTGAGCTTACCGAAGAACAGGGACGGGAAATCTCGAAGATTCTGCACACTATAGGCGATTTTGAGCGCATCGGCGACCATGCGGTGAATTTTGCCGACATTGCCCGCGAGATCAACGAAAAGCATCTGAAATTTTCGTCTGCGGCTCAAAAGGAGCTCGACGTTATAACGTCGGCGGTCTCTGAGGTCGTTATTCTTGCAACGGACGCGTTTACCGCAGACGATACGGAGGCGGCACGCAGAGTAGAGCCGCTTGAGGAGGTTATTGACGGGCTTTGCGACGAAATGAAGCTTCGTCATGTCAAGCGCCTGCAGCTCGGCGAATGTACTCTCGATCACGGATTTGTTTACAATGATCTGCTGAACAACTACGAAAGAATAGCGGATCACTGCTCAAATATTGCCGTTGCCATGATAGAGCTTGACCGCGATCTGTTTGATACGCACGAATATCTGAACCGCGTAAAGAACAACGCCGGCGACAGCTTCCGCCGCTACTATGCCGAGTACAGCGAGCAGTATAAGATATAAGGCATATGTATATATGCGAGGCTTTGCCTCTGAACTATTATATATGGGGCTTCGCCCTATGCCCCGACTCGAGGACTTTTCTCCCCAAAAGTACCCGAGACCCGAAAAAACCGGACTGAATAGGTTTCAGGCTATCAAGCAAAGATAGCAAACAAGGCTGCCGACGGCAGCCTTGTTTTTACGTTTGGCAAAGCAATTCAAACTTTATCGTCAGCTTGCCGAACGCAAGCGAGAAGGACGTGAAGGGACTACTTTTCCGTAAGTAGCCCCTTCACACATCCCC
>USKS01000177.1 GCA_900555345.1 uncultured Eubacteriales bacterium | reverse complement strand
TCTACACACTGCATATCGTCGGCAGCGTCAGATGTGTATAAGAGACAGTTCGTATACCGTACAGAGACGGCAGCCTGCACTGCATTTTGTGGGAGCCGGACGGCGAGCCTTTGGCGACGCTTCAGATAGTGCACGGCATGATAGAGTATGCCGACAGATACGATCAGACGGCGAAGTATTTTGCCGCGAGGGGCTTTGCAGTCATTGCGCACGACCACCCGGGTCACGGACTTACCGCCGAGCGCGACGACGATCTCGGCTATATCCCGCGGGACGGCGGCAGCGAGCTTATGGCGGAATGCGTTCATCTTGTAACTGAGAATGCTGCAGAAAAGTACCCCGGTGTGCCTCATTTTATTCTCGGACACAGCATGGGGTCGTTTATCACCAGACGGTATCTGACGAAATACGGAAAAGAGGTCGACGGCGCGATAATCGTCGGCACGGGCAATCAGAAGCGGTCGACTCTTGCCGCGGCGCGCGCCGTAACGTCGATCGTGAGCAAATTCAAGGGAGAGCGGTACAGAAGCCCGCTCATTACCCGTCTTGCCTTCGGCTCGTACAACAAGCGCTGCGGCGATGACGAAAGCCGCGACGCATGGATATGTTCCGACAAGGAGCTTATGAAGGTGCACGACGCGGATAAATACGCAACGTTTATGTTTACCGCCGCGGGTTACGGCGTGCTTTTCGACACGCTTACGTTCCTTGCAAGGAAAACCGATTTTGAAAACATCCCCAAAGAGCTGCCTATCCTTGTAATGGCAGGGACCGAGGACCCCGTTGGGGCGTACGGCAGAGAGCCTTCGGCATTTGCCAAACAGTGTGCCGACGCGGGTATTGCCGACGTTGTTCTGAAGCTGTATGAGGGCGACCGCCATGAAATTCTGAACGAAACAGATAAAGAAAAGGTCTGGGAGGATCTATTCGTGTGGCTTAAAGCACATATGAGCGCTTCCGTCTGAGACGGTAACATGCTTGAAATACTTTGCCTGCCGCGCGGCGGGCGGGAAGGTCGGAAAATGAAAGCGACAAGCGGCAAAAAATATATTCTTTCTTTTGACAGCGGCACGACAAGCGTCAGATGCATCCTTTTTGACAGGCAGGGGTCCGTACGCGCCATGGCTCAGCACGAGTTTACTCAGATCTTTCCCCGTGCCGGATGGGTGGAGCACGACCCCGAGGAGGTATGGCGCATGCAGCTTCTGTGCGCGGGGGAGGCGATGGAAAACTGCGGAGCCGCGGCTTCCGAGATCTCCGCGATAGGCATTACAAATCAGCGCGAGACAACCGTCGTTTGGGACAGAAAAACGGGCAAGCCTGTTTATAACGCCATAGTGTGGCAGTGCAGAAGATGCGCGCCGTACTGCAATTCTCTGAAAGAGGACGGCATGTCCGAGCTTATAAAAAGCAAGACCGGTCTTTTGCCGGACGCTTATTTTTCGGCGCCGAAAATACGGTGGATCCTTGAAAACGTTCCGGGTGCGCGCGAGCGCGCCGAGCGCGGAGAGCTGTGCTTCGGAACCGTGGATTCGTGGCTTATCTGGAAGCTTTGCGGCGGCACTCATGTGACCGACGCCTCAAACGCCTCGCGGACAATGCTTTTTAACATACATACAATGCGTTGGGACAGGGAGCTGTGCAGTCTTTTCGGTATCCCTGAATCGATGCTGCCAGAAGTAAAACCGTCATCGTGCGTATACGGAACGACGGATCCGGCGCTGCTCGGCGGAGCTATCCCCGTGGCGGGAGCCGCGGGAGATCAGCAGTCGGCACTGTTCGGGCAGACCTGCTTTGGGGCGGGAGACGTTAAAAATACATACGGTACCGGCTGCTTTATGCTTATGAATACGGGCGACGAGCCTGTTGATTCCGAGGCGGGACTTGTGACAACGGTCGCATGGTCGCTGGGAGACGAAAAGGTCACATACGCGCTTGAAGGCAGCGTTTTTGCCGCAGGCGCGGCGGTGCAGTGGCTGCGCGACGGAACGGGACTTATCGGCAGCTCCGCGGAAAGCGAAAGCGTTGCGGCGCAGGTGCCCGATACGGACGGATGTTATTTCGTGCCCGCATTCACGGGGCTCGGTGCACCGTATTGGTCGCAGGAGGCAAGAGGCATTCTCTGCGGCATCACCCGCGGCACAAACAGAAGTCATATCGTGCGTGCGGTGCTTGAGTCTATGGCGTACCAGTCATATGACGTTCTTTGCGCTATGGAAAAGGACAGCGGGCTGTCGCTTTCAGCTCTTCGGGTCGACGGCGGCGCGTGCGCAAACGATCTGCTCATGCAGTTTCAGGCGGATATAGCGGGGATCGATGTCATCCGTCCCGCGTCCGTTGAAACTACGGCTCTCGGCGCCGCATTTCTCGCGGGACTTGCCGTGGGCTTCTGGAGCGATACAAAAGAACTTTCGAAGATCGCCGCATCAGGAGGTACAAGCGTTTTTGAAAGCAATATGAGCAAAGGGCGCAGAGAAGAGCTTCTCCGTGGCTGGCACGATGCGGTCGCAAGGGCGGTTTTGCAATAATTTTTCGGTATGTGTAAGTAATTGTTGATTTGAAGCGGAGATTATAGTATACTGAAATAATAGAAAATCTTTTGCCCGCCGCGCGGTGGCGCGAAAAAGAAGCGCTGATGCGCCTGCGTGCTTCGCAATACAAACGTGAAAGGAATAATTGAAAAAATGGCTCGTGTTTCGAAGATCAATTATTATCTTGATATAGCTCAGACGGTTTCCGAGCGCTCAACATGCCTCAGAAAGCGCTACGGAGCGATAATCGTCAAAAACGACGTGATCATCTCAACAGGCTACAACGGAGCGCCGCGCGGACGCAAAAACTGCTGCGACATAGGCAGATGCACGCGCGAGGAGCTGAACATCCCCCGCGGGGAAAGATACGAGATGTGCCGCAGCGTGCACGCGGAGGCAAACGCCATAATCGCCGCGCCCAGAGACCAGATGCTCGACGCTGAGCTGTATATGTGCTGCACCCAGCCGGGCAGCGGCGAGATAATCAGCGGCATATGCAGCTGCATGATGTGCAAGCGCATGGTGCTGAACGCGGGCATCTCCCGCGTTATCGTCCGCGAGGACAGTGAAAACTATACAGTCTTCAACACCGAGGATTGGGTCACGCACGACGACAGCCTTGAGGGAAAGTTCGGATATTGAAGATGAAGAAATTTATACGTTTTGTCGGTGTGATTGTCTGCGCGGCGTGCCTTTGCGCGTCTCTTGCGTCATGCTCGCACCTGAAAAAACTTACCTACGACTCGTCCGGCATACTTACAGGCAGCGGCGTCGGCACGGGCTATAAATACGCTCCACTGGGGTACGAGCCCACATCTGTCGGAGATGAATACGCACTGATAGACAACGAAATGCAGGAGATACTTTACCGTATAGGCGATCTTGACCCTGCGGAATGGCTGACCACGGAATATGCCGGCGGTGCGACCATGGTATACTGCAGCGCCGATACAGAGCTCCCCGACCGTGAGGAGCTGAAGCCCGAAACCGCCTATTTCTGCATAAAGGGCGACACACCGGATCTTCTCGCCGAGATCGGCAAGGGGGACGGAGAGGGCGAGCTTATAGAAAAGCTTTGCGGTCTTATCTGCGACCCCGACACCGAGGACGAGATGTGGCCGCGCACAGACATAAACGAAAGCTATCTTTTGAGGTTTTATTCGTCGGACTGGCCCGCGATATACTACAGCGTAACGTACGCCGACTGCGCATCGGGCAATTACATCTATGACAAGATCGGCGGGAAATGCGTTAAAATCGGAGATGAACTTGAAAAATACTATGAAAGCACAAACACTTCCGACAATGTCGGATGACAGAACAAATAAATGCTGC
Source organism: uncultured Eubacteriales bacterium (assembly GCA_900555345.1). The sequence continues at coordinate 211 of USKS01000177.1, read as the reverse complement.
GGCGCGGTCTGCGCGGAAGAGACGGAGATTGAAAAAACGGCGGAAAAGCTTTGCGCCGAGGCAGAGCCGCGCGCGCAGAAGAGCGCGCCCGAGAGGGAGCGCCGGCTTGTTTTGTTTGTCTGCACGGGCAACACCTGCCGCAGCCCCATGGCTGAGGCACTTTTCAATGCAAAATATGCCGGGGAAGACAAGAGTGCCGCTTCGTGCGGAC
>USKS01000176.1 GCA_900555345.1 uncultured Eubacteriales bacterium | reverse complement strand
GCCCACATTGGTCCCGGAGGTGCCGTTGACGACACGGACAAGATCATAGACGAGCTTTGTACCGTCGGCGCAAAGTATGCCGCGATCGCGTACCTTGACGCGGACAAGCGCCCGGGCGGAGAAAATTTCGAGTCCTACTTCAAAAACCTCGGCGCGGCGGCAAAGAAATTCAGAAAAGCGGGCATTCAGCTGCTTTTTCACAACCACGAAACGGAATTTACATACGTAAGCGGCAGACTGATGCTTGATCGGATACTGGAAGCGGTCGACGACGGACTGCTTTTGCCCGAGCTTGACACCTGCTGGATAAACATCGGCGGGCAAAACCCGGAAATGTACATGAAGAGTTATGTCGGCCGCTGCCCCGTTGTCCATCTGAAGGATTTTAACTTCAAAAAACGCTTTGCTCCGAGTACTGACGGCACACGCCCCGATTTTGAATTCCGCCCCATAGGATACGGCAGGCAGGATATGCCGGGGATACTCGCCGCAAGCGAGGAGATCGGCGCAAAATGGTATGTTGTCGAGCAGGATGCTCCGTCTCTCGGGCTTTCCGACATGGAGTGCGCAAAGCTCAGCCGCCAATGGCTGAAGACCGTGCAGGGCTGAAGGCCCAAGTATTATGAAAGCTACAGGTGAAATATGAAAAGGATACTTTGCATACTTTCGGCGTTTCTGATCGTTCTCTCCCTCGGCGGATGCGTGCGCTCGATAAATTCCGACATAACGTCGGAGACGACCGCGCAGGTCGCTGCGGATACGACCGCATCAACAGATGAAGATACTACCGCCGCGCCCGAGCCGGAAAAGACCGGAGTTACAATACGCATGGTGGGCGACGTGCTTTTGCACGAGGCTGTTACCGAAAGCGGTCTGCGGGACGACGGAACATACAATTTCGATCATCTTTTCAAAAACGTTCTTGACGAGATAAAGAGCGCGGACATTGCCCTTGTAAATCAGGAGGTAATTCTCGGCGGCAAGGAAATGGGGCTTTCGGGCTATCCCGCCTTCAACGGTCCGTTTGAAGTCGGCGATGCTATCGCGAACGCGGGCTTTGACATCGTTCTGCACGCGACGAACCATGCCCTTGACCGCGGCAGCGCGGCAGTCGTCAACTGCTGCAATTTCTGGAGAACGTCGCACCCGGACATATCGTTTATAGGCATATCCGACAGTTCTGCGGATCAGAACAACATTGTCATAAAAGAGGCAGGCGGCATAAAGATCGCCTTTCTCAACTACACATACGGAACAAACGGCATTCCGCTGCCCGCGGGGTACCCGAACGCCGTCACATACCTTGACGAGAATACTATTCGCAGCGACACGGCTTATGCGAAAGAGAACGCCGATTTCACAGTCGTTCTTCCCCACTGGGGCACGGAGTACATCCACGAGGCGGACTCCAACCAGAAATACTGGACGCAGCTGTTTTTCGACTGCGGAGTCGATCTTGTGATAGGTACTCATCCCCATGTGACCGAGCCAGTTGAGAAAATAGAAAAAGACGGGCACACCATGGTAGTGTACTACTCCATCGGCAACTTTGTAAACTCTACCGCGCAGACCGGCGCGGGCATTGCCGACAGGATGGTGGGCGCTATGGCGGATGTCACTGTTGAGCGCGGCGACGACGGCAAGGTATACATAAGCGACTACGGCGTTATTCCTCTTGTGACGCATCTTTCAAGCGGCTTCGGCGGGATCACCACATACAAGCTTTCCGACTACACCGAGGATATGGCAAAAAACAACCTTATCGTAAATTCCGACCCGTCGTTTTCGCTCAAGTACTGCACAGATCTTACAAACAGCGTTTTCCCTGGGCTTGTAAAATAGCATGAACCGCGGTGACGGACGCCGCAAAGTTTTATACGAAAGATCCCCCCGCCCAGTCCTTTTCGGGACTGAGCGGGGGGATTTTACTCTGTCACTTTTTGCCGTTTTTGAAATACTGGTAGAAATTGCACGGTATCATACCGTTATAAAGCTTTCGCACCTTGTCGGCGCGGCGTCCGAACAACCGCTGAAAATCGGGATGGCTCGTGAGTATATAAAGCTGCCAGCGGTCCAGAGACTGCCAAGCTTTTCCCATGCGGCGGTACAGCTCGTCAACCTCGCCGCGCATTATCCGCTCGCCGTACGGCGGGTTTGTAACAACGGTGCCGCGAACGCCGCCCGTTGTGAGATCAAGAGCGTCGCCGACCTCAAAGCGGACGATGCCTTCCACGCCCGCACGCGCCGCGGCTGCCTTTGCGACTTCTACGCAATCGGGATCGATGTCAGAGCCGAACGCGTCAAAATTTATATCATTCTTTTCGGCGGCGGCAGCCGCATCGCGCGCGGTCTGCCAAAGCTTTTTGTCAAAGACGGGAAAGCTTTCCGCCGCAAAGGTCCTGGAACGCCCGGGAGCGGCGTTCTTCATCATCATTGCGCCCTCTATCGCTATTGTTCCCGAGCCGCAGAACGGGTCTCTCAAAAGAACTCCCTCTCTTGGGCGGGACAGCTTTACAAGTGCCGCCGCGAGAGTTTCGCGCAGCGGCGCCGCAACGCTTTGCGGACGGTATCCCCTTTTATGAAGCGGAACGCCCGACAGATCTATCATAAGCGCCGCTCTGTCCTTGAACAGGAAAAAGTCTATCTGATATTTTTCGCCGGTCTCGGGCAGAGTTTCCATATTATATACTCCGCCCAGCCGCTTTGCAACGGCTTTTTTTATTATCTTTTGGCAGTCGGGGACGGAGAAAAGCTTGCTTCGTATGGAATGCCCCCGTACGGGAAAGCAGTCGTTTCTGCCGATAATACTCTCCCAGGGCAGCGCGCGGCAGCCTTCAAACAGTTCGTCGAAGCTTCGCGCCTCAAACTCGCCCATATTGAGATACAGCCTCTCCGCAAACCTGAGATTTATATTGCACACGCAGCAGGCGTATGCATCGCCCTCAAATGTTATTCTGCCGTCCATTGTGTTGACGCGTCTGTATCCGAGGCTGTCTATCTCCTCGCCGAGCAGACCCTCAAGTCCAAAAAGGCACGTCGCCGTATATCTGAAATTTTCCGTTTTCAATTTATCCTCACTGTCTGCCGTTTTTTCTGCCATCCGCGGGCGTGCCGATAGGCTGCGTCTGACCCTTCTGCCGCTCGGGTGCCTTTGCCGCCGGCAGAGTGAATGTAAAGCGGCACCATTTGTCCTGCTCGCTTTCCACCCATATTTTTTCGCCCTGCGCTTCTATTATGGTGCGGGCGATATACATACCGAGGCCCACACCCGTTTTATCCATGCCGCGGCTCTTGTCGCTCTTGTAGAAGCGCTCGAAAACGTACGGCAGATCCTCTTTCGGAATGCCCTGCCCTTCGTCGTAAACGCTTACATACACCTTGCCCGACTTCTCACGTATGGATATTTCATACGCCCCGCCCTCGCGGGCAAATTTTATGGCGTTGTCACAGATATTGTAGAATATCTGGTGTATGGCGTCCTTATCGGCTTTTACATACATATTGTCGCTGTCGCACTCAAAGCGCACGTCAAGCTTTTTGTCCTCAAGGCGCTGCATATTGTTTATGATGATCTCACGTCCCTGCTCGCAGACATCGTAAACCGTGGGTACGAATTTACGCTCGCCAGCCTCAAGACGGGAAATATCAAGCAGCTGAGAAACAAGCCGCGACAGCCTGCGCACCTCGGAGGAAATTATGCCGAGATAATACTCGTGCTGCTCCGGCGGGATAGCGCCGTCGAGAATACCGTCTATAAAACCGGATATTGTGGTCATGGGCGTACGCAGATCGTGAGAAACGTTTGCAAGAAACGTTCTGCGCATGTCCTCAAGGGTCTGCATGGACGCTGCCATGTTATTGAACGCCGAAGCAAGCTCTGCGACCTCGTCTCTGCCGACAACGGGGACTCTTGCGTCAAACTGACCGTTTGCAAACGCCCGCGCCGCCTTGCTCATCTCCCTTATAGGCGATATGAATCTCTCGGTTGTGAAATATATAACGACAAGTGACGCAAGCATTATCCAAAGCGCCGCCATTATTATAGTTCGGTTCATTGTTGTCAGAAGTCCGTCGATGCCCGTCTCTCCCGACGC
>USKS01000175.1 GCA_900555345.1 uncultured Eubacteriales bacterium | reverse complement strand
GATCTACACACTGCATATCGTCGGCAGCGTCAGATGTGTATAAGAGACAGACGCAAATGTTTTCGTCGAAATTGACCGCGAAACGGGTATTATACCCGGCGAGACAGCCTGCGGCTTCGGCGCGGGGTACGAAAGTGTTATGTTTTGCGGCACGGCGAAAATTGTTGAGGACGCGACCGAAAAAGCCTCTGCGCTGCGCCTTCTTATGAAAACGCAGACCGACCGTGATTTCGATATAACGGAGGATATGGCTGCCGCCGTCTGTGTCGTGCGGATAGATACGCAAACTTTCAGCGCAAAAGCGCGCAAAGAGTAAATATATTTAAATGCCCCGCCGATTTTCGGCGGGGCATTTTTTCAATGCACAATATAGTCTCTCGCGCTTTTCATGCCGGGGTTCAGATCGTTGTCATACACGGTCTTAACATCCTCGCGCACCTTTGCGTTGTCCGCTACCCATTTCTGCGCGTACTTCATTCTGATCTCCTCTTTGACGTTATCAATGCCGTAATAGTAGTTCAGAAAATCCTCAGCCGCGCTCTGATCTTCTATCTGATAGTCCTTTACCATGGCAAGCACCTGCTCGCTGTAGTATTCGTCGGTATAATTGAGATCTTCGCATCTGATGATATAGTAGAGTATCATATCCTCAAAGCAGGTGTTCTCGCATTTCTCTTTGAGATACGCATAGTAGTCGTCAAGTGTATCATATCCCAGCTTTTCGGCATACTCGGCAAGCGATATATCCTCGCTTTGTGCTTCGCCGCGCGCACTGTCGAGAGCGGATTCGTAAAGCTCGTTGTACTCCTTTTCGGGCACCTTTATAAGCTCGGAGTTCGCGCAGATTATGTTCCACGCAAGCTTTGTCTTGTAGTCTTCGATAAGCTCGGCATATTCCGCGGTGAGCTTGTTTGTCATAGCCACTCTGAAGTTGTCCTTGGAGTATTCGAGGCGGTCAACATAGAATTCGTCGTCCACAACGGAATAGTCAACTTCGTCAATGTAGTTCAGATGAATATCCATTTTGATTTTTCTGCCGGAATTTACAAGATCCTTGTAGTACGGATCGGGCAGTGTGAGAGTAACGGTCTTGTCCTCGCCCGAGAGCATGCCCTCCACAGCCTCGTCGAGAGCGGGGAAGTAGAAAAAGTCGGTACCGAGCACAAAAGCCTGACCGGAGCCTGTTTCTTCGTTTGTTTTGAACGAAAGCAGAGAATATGTGCTGCCGTCGTCCTCAAACGTGCATGTCGCACCGATGTCCACAACGTCTCCCTCAATACATGCGCGGTCGGGATCCTCAGTCCTGGGGCAGAATGCCGCGACCATCTGCTTGACGCGCTTGTCAATATCCGCCTCGGTCGGAGTATATGTAAGATCGGGCAACTCAAGCCCCTTGTATTTGCAAACCTTTACATAGTCGGGCAGATAGTAGTCGTATCTTTCGCCTGTTGAGTCGTATTTGAGATACTTTTTATCCTTGCAGGCACAGACAGCGGCAGCGCAGAACACAAGCGCGCACAGCACCGAAACTATTTTAACGATTTTTTTCATTTTTTCTTTATATCCTTTTACTTTGTATTGTCCTCGGGGCTGCGGGGAAGTTTGAACTTCAGTCTGCCTGTAACGCCTACAAACAAAGCCGATGCCGCAAAGCACAGTGCGCCGAGAAGTATAAGATAAACACCCGTATAGTAAACATAGTCGCCGATAACTGCAAGCTTTTCGCTTGCGGTAATGTCAGTGACGGAGGAAAGAAACGGCACAACGTTCGAAAAAGTGAGATCGGCGATGCGCGCCGCAAAATATACAAACGAGCATATCACAATGGCAACCCGATCGAAAAAGCTCTTTTCTTTGCTGCCTTCAGTACAGACGTAACGGCGAGAGCGCCGAAAGCCGAGATTGCAACAAACCCGATGTCTATAAGGGTGGTCAGCGCAAATGCTATGCCCTGCGCGAGGCTGTATGAGTTATAAAGCATATTGAACGCATAGTACAGAGCGGACGCCGCGGCGCTTGCCGCAATTGACAAAAGGGAAGCTCGCACGGCAGTCCTTCTGCCGAAGTACATCATGGCGTATATCGCGCCGGTCATGCAGAATGCCACAGCGGCGACACCGAAAAGAACGGACGCATATCCGCAGACGGACGGCAACATTTTTACAAAGGCGCTGTCGGAGCCGGTGATCATCACGTCGGACGAGCCCAGCGAACGAAGCACCGCAAGCACCTTAGCGAGAAGCGCGGACAGTCCAACGGGCAGAATTGCCGCAAGGCGGAATTTTTTTGTGATATTATCAGTATTCATAATATATCCTCAACTGTAATATACAGTATTTTATCACAATACGGACGGGAAAGCAATACGGGCATTTGTAAATATTTCATATCTGCATAAGCCGCACGTGCAAATAATATACTTTCAACAAACAGAGAAAGGAAAGAAAGTATATGGCAAAAAAGTACGTTATACCCATAAACCGCGACAGAGCGCTGCTTGATTTCGCGCGGCCCGCAGACTATGCGGCGGTCTGCGAATACATAGATATAATGGCGCAGAGATACGATTTTATGTCCGTGACCTCAATAGGAGAGACAATACTCGGCAAAAAGATACATATGGTAACTCTCGGCTCGCCCGAGGCGAAGAAAAGCGTTCTGTATGTCGGCGCGCACCACGGTATGGAGTGGATAACGACCCTTGTGCTTCTGCGGTTCATAAACGAATACTGCGAGTACTATAAGGCGTCAAAGCAGGTGTTCGGCGTAAATATCCGCTCGCTTTTTGAAGAAAGAGAGATATGCGTGGTTCCGCAGCTTAACGCCGACGGCGTTGATATTCAGATAAACGGCGCGTGCAGGGAAATGCCCATGTTCGAGCGCCTTATGAAAATGAGCGGCGGCGATTTTTCCCGGTGGCAGGCAAACGCACGCGGGGTGGACCTTAACCATAACTACAACGCAGGCTTTGAAGAATATAAAAAACTGGAGCGCGAACGCGGAATAGAACCCGGCGCTACGCGCTGGTCGGGAGAGTATCCCGAGTCGGAGCCGGAGACGGGGGCGCTTGCTAACTTTATAAGGTTCAACGAAAAGATAGACATGATAATGACGCTCCATTCCCAGGGCGAGGAGATATACTATACCTCAGGCGCCTTTGTCCCCGACGGCGCGGGAGCTCTTGCGGCAAAGCTCTCAAAGCTCTGTGGTTATACGGTCTCGGTTCCTGAGGGGCTTGCGGCATACGGCGGGCTTACGGACTGGTATATAAGGGAGTTCGACAAGCCGTCCTTTACAATAGAGTGCGGTAAGGGCGAAAATCCCATACGGGAGAATAAGTATTTTCCCATATACGCCGCCATCCGCGAAATGCTGTTCTGCGCGCCCACACTGATTTAGATAAGAGTGGCAAATTCTTCGGATTTATTGACATGATCCCGTCAATAATGTAAAATATATACAGTGAACGTCGGGAGGTCAATATGAAAAAACTTTTAGTAGTTGACGGCAACAGTATTCTCAACCGCGCCTTTTACGGCATCCGCCCGCTGACCGCGGGAGACGGAACGCCCACAAACGCCGTATACGGCTTTGTGACCATACTGAAAAAGCATCTTGACAGCCTTTCTCCCGACTATCTTGCCTGCGCTTTTGATCTGAAGGCGCCTACATTCCGCCACAAAATGTACGACGGCTACAAGGCAATGAGAAAGCCCATGCCCGAGGATCTGGCGGTCCAGCTGCCATGGGCAAAAAAGGTCGCCGCCGCCATGGGCTTTACGGTCATCGAATGCGAGGGCTGGGAGGCGGACGATGTGCTCGGAACAATTGCCGCCATGGGCGACAGAGAAGACGATGTGCATTCGTATATCCTCACGGGAGACCGCGACTCTCTGCAGCTTATAACGGAGAAAACGTCGGTGATACTCGTTAAAACAAAAGAGGATATCGTCTATGATCCCGCAAGGTTTTTTGAGGATTACGGCGTCACGCCCGAGCAGTTTGTAGACGTAAAAGCGCTTATGGGCGACTCATCCGACAATATCCCCGGAGTGCCCGGCATAGGCGAGAAAACCGCGCTTAAGCTTATTGCCGCCTGCGGCGGGCT
>USKS01000174.1 GCA_900555345.1 uncultured Eubacteriales bacterium | reverse complement strand
TCGCTTCGGCGAACGACAAGGGTTATTATACAGAATAACCCCTGCCGTGTCAACCATATTTTTTGATTTTTTCAAAAAATTATCCGAAAGTCAAAAAATACACGGCAAACAGCATATGTGTTTATTGATTTACAAAATAAAGCAATGTATAATATATGTATAAACTCTGATAAGACAAACGGAGGCAGTGGCTATGTACGACATACTTGTAGCGGACGACGAAGAAATGATCCGCAGACTTATCGCAAAATATGCCGAGTTTGAGGGGCACCGCGTAAGCGAGGCTGCCGACGGCATGCAGGCAGTGGAGATGTGCCGCAAAAAGAACTACGATATACTGATCTGCGATATTATGATGCCGGAGCTTGACGGATTTTCCGCCTGCCGCGAGATACGCAAGTTCTCGGATATACCGATAATCATGCTTTCCGCCAGGGGCGAGGAATACGACAAGCTCAACGGATTTTCTCTGGGCATTGACGACTACGTTGTAAAGCCGTTTTCGCCCAAAGAGCTTATGATGCGTGTTGACGCGGTCATGAGCCGATACAAAAAAATCCGCGGAGCCGAGTCGGACGCAGACAGCCACGAGGTGTTTGAAATAGGAGAGCTGCGCGCGGACCTTACGGCGCGCGTTGTCACCGTCGGCGGCAAGCGTGTGGATATGTCGCCCAAGGAATACGATCTTCTTTTCTACCTTATAAAAAACAAAAACGTTGCCCTCTCCCGTGAAAAGCTCATAACCGAAGTGTGGGGCTACGACTACTACGGCGACGACCGCACCCTTGACACGCACATTAAGCTTCTCCGCCGCAGTCTTGGGGACAGCGCCAAATATATCGTTACACTGAGAGGAGTCGGCTACCGTTTTGACACGAACGCACAGTAATAAAGAGAAGCCGACGCAAAAAGCGCCGAAAATTCGGCGCCGCGCCGGAATGAAAGTTAAAATGTTTGCGTATCTCGCGCTGTTTTCTTTTATAGTTCTGGGAGTTATATGGCTGTTTCAGATAACGCTTCTGAAACCGGTGTACCGATCCAGCGTGCGCCGCCAAACGGAAGGCGCCGCCCGCAGCATTTCGTATCTCGATACAAACAGCGGCGACTATCAGAGCAATGTCTACGACATAGCCTTGCGCTACGGGCTTTGCGTTTCCGTTTTCAAGATCACGGAAACATCCTCGGGAAAAACCGCGGCGGAGGTCGTGCGCGCCCATACTGCAAACGCCTGCATAATACATTCCACGTTTACAAACGAGGGACTTTTCTCGGAGCTGTACGCGCAGGCGCTGCAAAGCGGCGACGGCACCTGTCTTGAAGAGCTCGGCACGGACTCCCCCAGCAGCGGCGCAAGCTTTATCTGCGCAGCGCTGAAAGACGGCGACGGAGCATCGTACCTTACAGTCGTCAACAAAAACGTTCAGCCCGTGGACGCGACCGTTGCGACGCTTAGACTTCAGATGATATATATATCCCTTATACTCATCTGCGTTTCGGCTCTCGCGGCGTATATCATATCCTCAAGGGTAACGCGCCCCGTCACCGCTATGAACGAGGAGGCAAAAAAGCTTGCCACGGGCGATTACAACGTAAACTTCTCGGGCGGGGCGTATCTTGAGACCTGCCAGCTCGCGGGCACACTGAACTACGCCGCAGAGGAGCTTTCAAAGCTTGATACCATGCAGAAGGAGCTTATCGGAAACATCTCGCACGACCTGAGAACGCCGCTTACGATGATAGCGGGCTACAGCGAGGTCATGCGCGACATCCCCGGCGAAATGACCGCGGAAAACATGCAGATCGTTATTGACGAAACGAACCGCCTTTCCTCGCTTGTAAACGATATGCTCGATCTTTCCCGTCTGACCGGCGGAAAAAGAGAGATCAGAAGAACTCTCTTCTCTCTCACCGAATGCGTCAGAGAGACTGTCAGACGTTTTTCAAAGCTCAAGAGCGTGCAGGGGTACACCGTTACGTTTACGGCTGACAGAGACGTGTACGTAAACGCCGACGAAACACTGATACTTCAGGTGATATACAATCTTGTGAGCAACGCCGTGAACTACACCGGCGACGACAAATCGGTTGAAATACTGCAGGATGTGAAAGACGGCATATGCCGCATTACGGTGAGCGACACGGGAGACGGCATACCTCCGGAAAAGCTTCCTTATATATGGGACAGATACTACCGCACGGGCGATTTTCACAAGCGCGCCGTATGCGGCACGGGTCTGGGACTTTCTATCGTAAAGGGCGCGCTTATACTTCACGGCGCGCAGTTCGGCGTGTCAAGCACCGTTGGCAAAGGCTCTTCGTTCTGGTTTGAGCTGCCCGAGGCAGACGCACCCGACAGCGCGCGAAGCGGCGGGTGCGAACCGTCGGAAAACGGCAGCACCCCGACCGGCACGAAGAGCATCGGCATGAGCGCCCCCGACGCACCGGAAAGCGCAGAAGCGGCACGGCTGAATGATGCCTCATCGACCCAGGACACTTCCGCCGACGGACAGCAGCCCGACGGTAAAGAGTAATGAAAAAAGCATAAGCTGCCGCATGGCAGCTTATGCCTCAAAGCCCGCCGCGGGGCAGGTAATATTCAAAGGCTGACTACTACTCGGCGGCGTATCAAAGCATACCGAGAAAAGCGAGAACGCCGTTTGCAACGCCCATGGCAAAAAGCTGCGGGCTGTACGCCATAAGCTCGGCATCGTACGGATTTGTAATAAATCCGAGTTCCACAAGAGTTGCGGGCATTGCGGTCCTGCGCAGAACGTACAGCGTCGGTCTGGCGCTGACGCCGCGGTTCTGCAGCCCCGTAGAATTGTTCAGCTGCGCAAGTATATTCTCGGCAAGCGCCTGCGCCGTCGTACCGAGCGAATATACAAACGCCTCAGACCCGCTTGCCGATGTTATTTCGGAAGCGTTTGCGTGCAGGCTGATGAAATAATCGGCGCCCCAGGCGTTTGCGTCGTTGACGCGCGCCGCAAGGGATGAGGCGTTTGATGTACCCAGCTGCGTTTCGGCAGTCGGACGCGACAGACGCACGTCAAGCCCCGCCGCGCGGAGATACTGCGCCGTCAGTATACCGATACGGTATACGAGGTCCTGCTCACGAAATCCGTTTCCCTCCGCGCCCGCATTGGGGTTTGTGGGGTTATGCCCCTGATCTATGTAAATTTTTACTGCCATAAAAAGTGTCCTTTCCTGCTTTATATGCGGCGGATCATGCCGTCAGTTCATTATATGCGGAAATGTCGGCACAGGTTTTCAAAAGGGAAGGACAATTATGAAAGAAATTCAGAAAATACTCAGCCGCGTAAGACTTGCGGTCGAAAAATACGATATGATAGAGGACGGCGACCGCATCGCGGTAGGCATATCCGGCGGAAAGGATTCGCTGACGCTGCTGCTCGCTCTGAGTGAGCTGCGCAATTTTCTGCCGCGCCGTTTTGAGCTTTGCGCCATCATGGTCGATATGGGCTTTGATAAGTGCAAGAAATATCCCGCCGAAAGAAGCGAGCACGAAAAGGTGCGCAGGCTGTGCGAGGGCGCGGGCGTGCCGTTCATCGTGCGCCGCACGGAGCTTGCTCCCATAATTTTCGACGAGCGGCAGGAGTCAAACCCTTGCTCTCTCTGTTCAAGGATGCGCCGCGGCATACTGCACGACACGGCGATCGCCGAGGGATGCAACAAAGTAGCGCTGGGTCATCATTTTGACGACGCGGCGGAAACGTTTATGCTAAGCCTTTTCTTCGAGGGACGGATCGGCAGTTTTTCACCCGTTACGGTGCTTTCCAGAAAAGAGCTTGTGCTGATACGCCCGCTTATCATGACGGAAGAAAAAATGATTAAAGCCTTTGTGAAAAAGGCGGAAATACCTGCTGAGAAAAGCTGCTGCCCCGAGGACAAGCATACGGAGCGGGAGTATATGAAGGACTATCTGTTTGAGTTTGACCGCAAACATCGTGGGCTGTACCGTCGGATAGTCGGCGCGATGGAGCGCGCCGGCATCGACGGCTGGCACGAATAAGCCGCGGATCGCCGCAGCTGCACGCAGGGATTCTGAAACTGCAGGCTTTCAGTTTTTTGCAAAGCATTTCAAACTCTATCGTCAGCTT
>USKS01000173.1 GCA_900555345.1 uncultured Eubacteriales bacterium | reverse complement strand
GCTGTAATGCTTTGCAGAATGATCACTGTAGCTGCGGATAGTTTATCCGTCCGTCGGCAAAAGCCGCCGCGCGTCGCGCGGCTAGGCGGCATGAAGACATCACCCGCTCGGTGATCTGCTGTTCGTACATTATATATTTTAGCTCATTTTTTCACATCATTCAATTACCGTGGCACAAGCGGTCATTTTCCGGCACAAGCGGTTCGGGCTTTGACGTCGGAGGGAAGCGCTTTCATGATCTCGGCCTTCTTTCTGCCGTCAGTCAAGGGGCAGAAACTCCTCCAGATCGGCGCGGCACTTCTCAAGATCCGGCACGAGCACATACATTCCCCGTATGACCGCGTTTTCAAACGAACCGTATGTGGGCAGGCGGCACATTTCGGGCTCTGTCCCTCCTATGAGCGGGTAGCATTTTATAAGTATGCGCAGTATTTCCGTGTTGCTCATATCCGTGACAACGGACGGAAGAACCGCATCCGCGAGATCGAGCAGTCCGGCAAGGCTTTGCCCCTTCGCCTTGTCGTATATGGCGCCGAGCACCTTTCTCTGCCGCTCGGTGCGGTAAAAGTCGCTGTCGATATATCTCAGCGAAACGTATTTCTTTGCCATGGCGCCGTCCATGTGAACAAGCCCGCTGCCGGGCGCTTTTATGGCTTGCGCTTCCTTTTCGTTTATCTGTATATCCACGCCGCCCACGGTGTCGATAACGTCCATGAACTGTTCGAGCCCCACCTCAAGGCAGCCGTCAATGCTGACGCCGAAATTTTTCGCAAGCGTCTGTGTCAGCAGCGGAACTCCGCCGAACATGAACGAAGCGTTGAGAATATTGTCCGAGTACCCCGGTATCTGCACATACATATCCCGCATGAACGAGATCAGGGCGATGCGTCCGGATTCGGGATTTATGCTGCAGAGAATGATCGCGTCGGAGCGGCGGGTGTAGTACCCATCGCGGTAGTCGTTGCCCACAAGCAGAATGTTTATAAGGCTGTCGTCGTCAAGTGCCGATATGTCGCTCCATTCTATGTCCTCGGGGCGGAGCAGACGCACATCCTCGGGCAGATCGTCGCTGTCCGCATCGTCAGGCATGGTGTCGAAGCCCTCAAACTCGAAGACCTCGTCCTCCGGCGGCACTGTCTCAACGCTGTTTTTGTCTATCCTGCCCACTTTGTTCATATAGCGGCTTATAAACACAAACGCCGCCGCACAGATGAGCAGAAGCACCGCGATGACAGACGACAGCACGATAATAAGCGCCTTGTACCCGCGGCGCTTTTCTTTTTTTGGCGCGGTATCTTCCGCATTCAGCGCGCCATTCGCACTTTCGCCGCTCAAAGGCTCGTCCGAAGCGCCGCCTTCCTCGTCTATATCTGTTTTATCTGTGTCCTTCACCTTAGTAAGCTCCTTTGCCGCGGACGGCAGCAGCAGGCTGCGTCCGCATTTTTTACCAAGTCAAGTATATCATAACGCCGCGGTTTTATCAACCGTTTTGCGTAATCATGTTATAACGGCACACCATTTTGACGATTTTTGAAATATCAAGCGCAAAATACTGCGAACACTGCATAAAAATCGGCATAATATGCCTGTAAATGAATTATTTATGTTGACAATATTCAAAAACGGTTATATACTGTATAGTAGACGGCAGGATATGACGGCTGCCGATAAATACGGAATTTTCCCGTGAAAGGCGGTTTATATATGAGCACAGAAAAGAAAAAACAGTTCAGCGACGCAAACGGCGACCGCGACGGCAGAGTCGAGTTTTCGGAAAATACGAATCTTATAGAGCAGTCCGTATACCACTACTCGCTGCAGGATCGTGAGACCCCCTATCTGTACCGTCAGCTTTACAGCTACGACGCAGTCCCCCGCGTGTCGTTCAACCACCGCTTTGTTCCCGTAAACATGCCGGACGAGATATGGATAACCGATACGACCTTCCGCGACGGACAGCAGTCCCGCGCGCCGTTCACCGTTGACCAGATAGTGCACCTGTACTCGCTTCTGCACAAGCTTGGCGGTCCCCGCGGCATAATCCGCCAGAGCGAATTTTTCGTATATACGGAAAAGGACCGCGAGGCGGTCAAGCGCTGCATGGACCTGGGCTACGAATTTCCCGAGATAACCAGCTGGATACGCGCGTCGAAAAAGGATTTTGAGCTTGTCAAGAGCCTCGGCATAAAGGAAACGGGCGTGCTCGTTTCCTGCTCCGACTACCATATATACAACAAAATGGGGCTTACCCGAGCAAAGGCGATGGATATGTACCTCGGCGTCGTCAAGGACGTGCTTGACATGGGCATACGTCCCCGCTGCCATTTTGAGGATATAACCAGAGCGGACTTCTACGGTTTTGTCGTGCCTTTTGCGTCCGAGCTGCGCAAGCTCGGCGAGGAGTACGGCATCCCCGTGAAGATACGCGCCTGCGACACCATGGGCTACGGCGTTACATACCAGGGCGCGGCGCTGCCGCGAAGCGTACCTGGCATCGTCTACGGTCTTATACACTATGCCGGCATAGATTCCTCCATGCTTGAGTGGCACGGACACAACGACTTCTACAAGGTCGTGACAAACGCCTCCACCGCGTGGCTGTACGGCGCCTCGGGCGTAAACTGCTCGCTGCTCGGTATAGGGGAGCGCACAGGCAACTGCCCCCTTGAGGCAATGTGCATGGAGTACGCGTCCCTGCGCGGCACCCGCGACGGCATGGACCTGCCCACCATCACGGAGATCGCAGATTACTTTGAAAAGGAGATCGGATACAGTATCCCGCCCATGACGCCTTTTGTAGGGCGCGACTTCAACGTCACCCGTGCCGGCATCCATGCCGACGGACTGCTGAAGGACGAGGAGATCTACAATATATTTAATACGGAAGCGCTTCTGCACCGTCCCGCCTCCGTTGCGGTGGACGCGCACAGCGGCCTTGCGGGAATAGCGCACTGGCTCAACGAGCGCCTCACCGAAAAGGGCATAGACGAGCGCTTCGGCAAGCGCAGCGCGGAGGTCGTTGCCATAAAGGAGCTTGTGGACGCGGAGTACGCAAACGGCAGAAACACGACCATGAGCAGCGGCGAGCTTTGCGAGATGGTCAAAAAGGTGATCCCCCGTCTCGCGGACAAATTCTGAGTCCTCCTGCGCCTGAAAGTTTACAATTTTTTTCAAAATCGAGAAATTACTATTGCTTTTTTTGTGCTGATGTGCTACAATATCTAAGCGTCAGTAAAAACAGACCGTTTTTTATTGTTAAATAATTGCATTTCAGTATAAAGGAGAAATAAAAATGACCACTGCACAGATCGTTATCGGCATTATTCTTATAGTATTTGCCGTGTTCCTTATCATAGCAGTTCTTATGCAGCAGGGCAAGTCTCACAACCTTTCCGGTACTATTGCGGGAGGTGCGGAAACCTTTTTCGGCAAATCCAAGGCTCAGACCATGAATAAAAAGCTCTCCGTGCTCACTACGGTAGTTGCCATCGTGTTTGTGCTTCTTGTCAGCACTGTATATGTAATGCAGGACACCGGCGATATCAACGGCTTCAGCTGGAACAACTTTAAGTCCACAGTCCTCGGCAGCAGCGACAGAGTTGAGGAAAGCGCAGACGACACGACTGCAGCCGACGATACCCCCGCGGCTGACGAGACCACCGCTCCCGAGAGCGCTGAGTAATTTACACCGCAAAATGTTAAAGCACCCCGCGGGGTGCTTTTTCTTTGCGATCCGAGATCGCAATGATTCTGAATATACAAAAGGATTGATCCGTATAGCTGCTGCCATTGCTTTGCCGGTTTTGCCGCACACGGTGCTTTTGCGCTTGCCCGCACCTGCTCCGCTCACCCGTCGCACCCTGCGCACCCGTCACTCACCCCGCTGCAAGACTTGCGCACCGCGCACACATTGCCCATGCGCCCGTCGCCCAAACCCCCCGCGCACCGCGCTGTCCGCACTGTCCCGCGCACTCGCCGATCGCCCGTCTCCACACCAGCCGCACTCGCTTGTCTCCCCGCCGAAGCTTTGAAACTGCGGGCTCTGGGTTTCTTTGCAAAGCAATTCAAACTTTGTGGTTAGCTTACCGAACGGGGGTGAGAAAGACGTGAAGGGACTGCTTTTCCGTAAGC
>USKS01000172.1 GCA_900555345.1 uncultured Eubacteriales bacterium | reverse complement strand
GTATTATGGATATGGGTATCACCCGCGGTGTTGAAGTGCACATTCGAAAGGTTGCGCCGCTTGGCGATCCCATTGAGGTAACCGTTCGGGGCTATGAGCTTTCGCTGCGTAAAGCCGATGCCGAAATGATTGAGATTAGATAAATAATTTCTGATTTTCGGAAACCGGCATTTTTTGAATGTATGGGTTAGCCCAAACTAACCTTGGAAAGAGAGGAAATGTACCAATGAACCTTAGAATTGCGCTGGCAGGAAATCCTAACTGCGGTAAAACTACACTGTTTAACGCGCTTACGGGCTCCAACCAGTTTGTAGGACACTGGCCCGGCGTTACAGTGGAAAAAAAGGAAGGCAAGCTTAAAAAGCACGACGGCGTTATCATCACCGACCTTCCCGGTATTTACTCCCTTTCTCCCTACACTCTTGAAGAGGTAGTCGCGAGAAACTATCTTATCGGCGAGCGTCCCGACGCCATACTTAACCTTATCGACGGTACCAACCTTGAAAGAAACCTTTACCTCACCACGCAGCTCGTTGAGCTCGGTATCCCCGTTGTTGTTGCCATCAACATGATAGATGTTGTCAAGAAAAACGGCGACAAGATCGATGTACCGGAGCTTTCACGTCAGCTGGGCTGCAAGGTCGTTGAGATCTCGGCGCTCAAGGGCACGGGCGTAATGGAGGCGGCCGAGGCTGCTATCGACGCCGCGAAGAACGCAAAGACCGTTCCTCAGCACACGTTCTCCGGCGTTGTTGAGCATGCACTTGCTCACATTGAGGAGGCTGCCGTTCACGGACTTCCCGAGGAGCAGCAGAGATGGTACGCCATCAAGATATTTGAGAGAGACGACAAGGTCCTTGCTTCTCTCAATATAGACAAAGCAGTTCTCGAGCATATCGAGGCAGACATCAAGGCTGCCGAAGAGGAGCTTGACGACGACGCGGAGTCTATCATCACAAACGAGAGATACGTATACATAGCAACAGTTATAAAGGCTTGCTACAAAAAGAAGAACAAGGGCAAGCTCTCCACTTCCGACAAGATCGACCGAGTAGTTACAAACCGTTGGCTCGGACTTCCCATATTCGCAGTTGTAATGTTCCTGGTTTACTACATTTCCATGGTGACCGTAGGCTCATGGGCTACCGACTGGGCAAACGACGGACTGTTCGGCGACGGCTGGCATCTTCTCGGCATCGGCAGCAAGGCGTACGAAACCGTAAACGACGATTACACCGCTGCTACCGAAGCTGTTCAGGCATTTTTGCCCGAACTTAACATCGACCCCGAGAGCGATGACTTTGACGAGTCCGCAGCTCTCGACGAGATGAAGAGCTTCAAGAGCGACTCCGAGACCGCGACCATTGAGGTCGAGGACGAAGAAACTCTGGCTGTAAATGAGCTGACCGCATTCTACTCCTCCATCCCCAAGGATGTCAAAGAAGATGAGACGGTCGCAATGACCTATAAGGACGCTGTTGACTACCTCAGCGAAAACGGCTTTGACGCTCCCGATCCCGCAGACTACGGCGTTTGGGTTCCCGGTGTTCCCGTGCTGGTAGGCGAGGGCCTTGAAAAAGCAGGCGCTGCAGATTGGCTTTCCGGACTTATCAACGACGGTATCGTTGCCGGTGTCGGCGCAGTCCTCGGATTTGTTCCTCAGATGCTCGTGCTGTTCCTGCTTCTGGCATTCCTGGAGGCCTGCGGCTACATGTCACGTATAGCATTCGTGCTTGACCGTATATTCCGCCGCTTCGGACTGTCAGGTAAGTCCTTCATTCCTATGCTTATAGGTACAGGCTGCGGCGTTCCCGGTATCATGGCTTCCCGTACCATCGAAAACGAGCGTGACCGCCGTATGACCATCATGACCACAACCTTTATCCCCTGTGGTGCAAAGGTTCCCTTTATTGCAATGATCGCCGGCGCTATATTCGGCGGCTCTCCCTGGGTATCCACGGGCGCGTACTTTATCGGTATGGCTGCGATAATCGTTTCCGGTATCATGCTTAAAAAGACAAAGATGTTCGCGGGCGATCCCGCTCCCTTCGTTATGGAGCTTCCCGCATACCATATGCCTACCCCCGCAAACGTTCTCCGCTCCATGTGGGAGCGCGGCTGGTCCTTCATCAAGAAGGCAGGCACAATTATCCTGCTGTCCACTATCCTTGTTTGGTTTACTACATACTTCGGTGTTGTTGACGGCAGCTTCCGTATGCTCGGTGAGGATGAACTCGACAAATCCATTCTTGCGGTTATCGGATCAGGAATAGCATGGATTTTCAAGCCTTTGGGCTGGGGCGAGTGGCAGGCGGCAGTTGCTTCCATTACGGGACTTGTGGCAAAGGAAAACATTGTCGGCACAATGGGCATCCTCTACGGAGGTGGAGATGCAAGCGTATATTCCAATATCGCTGCGGCATTCACAGGCATCAGCGGCATGTCCTTCCTCGTCTTCAACCTTCTGTGCGCGCCCTGCTTTGCAGCGATCGGTGCTATCAAGCGTGAGATGAACAACGCAAAGTGGACATGGTTTGCGATCGCTTACCAGTGCGGCTTCGCATATGCGATCTCTCTCATGGTTAACCAGTTCGGACTGCTGTTCACCGGCAATGTAAACGTTATCGGCCTTATAGCTGCAATCGCTGTTCTGGCGTTCATGATCTTCATGCTTGTTCGCCCCTACAAGGAAGCGACAAAGCTTACCGCAAAGGTAAAATAATCACTGCATCATCAGCATATACTTTATAAAAAGGAGTCGATATATATGCTTCAATGGCTTTCCGAAAATCTTGCAACGATTCTCGTCTGCGCGGGTCTGGCGGCAATAGTCGCCGTAATAATCGCGGTCATGGTGAGAGATAAGAAAAAGGGAAAATCTGCCTGCGGGGGTAATTGCGCGCACTGCTCAATGTCCGGCTCCTGCCATAAGAAATAATCAGGGTAGGGGAGACGGCATAACGCCGTCTCCCTTGACTTTTCAAGCGAGGTTAGCAAACGCTAACTTGGAATTGCGGCGGACAAGGGTACCGCCCAAAGCTTATTATCAGTAAACGGAGGACGATATGGCTTCTAACATTGTTGAATTTCAGAATGTCAGTCGCGTTTATAAAAGCGGCGACCACGAGCAAAAGGCGCTTGACGGCGTTACAATGAAGCTTTGCGCCGGAAAATTTATAGTTGTTCTGGGTCCCAGCGGAGCGGGCAAAAGCACGCTTCTGAACCTTCTCGGCGGTCTGGACAGCCCTACGGAAGGTAAAATAATTGTTGACGGACGCGATATTTCAAAGCTTTCCGCAGACGAGCTCGCGGAGTACAGAGCCGAGACCGTGGGCTTTGTTTTTCAGTTCTACAACCTTGTGCCTACGCTGACCGTTCACGAAAACGTGGCGCTTGTAAAAGAGATCGCGCCCAATGCGCTTTCCGCCACAAAGATGATAGAAGAAGTGGGACTTTCGGATCACCTTAAAAACTTTCCCGCCGAGCTGTCGGGAGGCGAGCAGCAGAGAGTCTCGATCGCCCGCGCGCTTGCGAAAAATCCGAAGATCCTTCTTTGCGACGAGCCCACGGGCGCTCTTGACTCCGAGACCGGAGTACTGGTGCTGAAGCTGCTTCTCAAAATGGCAAAGGATTACGGCAAGACTATCGTTATAGTGACCCACAACCAGAACATTGCGAAAATGGCGGACGAGGTCATCCGCGTCAAAAACGGAAAGATAGTTTCAATAGAGGAAAATCCCTCTCCCGCGTCTGCAGACTCTATCGACTGGTAAAGGCGGGTGACGGCGAATGCTTTTCAGAAAACTGTGGAGAACTATGGGCGTCTACAAGGCGCAGTTTATCTCCATGATCATTATGATATGTCTCGGCGTCGGCGTGGTCGTAGGCTTCAACACGGAGTGGTACAGCATTGAAAGAAACACCGACAAGTTCTTTGACAAGTGCGGATACGCCGACTACCGCATATACTCAGAGCGCGGCTTTTCCGAAGAAGAGCTTGAAAAAGTCGCGGATATCGACGGAGCGGATGCCGCTGCGAGATTTCTTTCCGTCGCGGCTGATATAAAAGGCAGCGACGGCAACAGCGCGGCGCTCACCGTCACGACGGATAAGGATCTGTCTCTTATACACATCTCCGAGCCCACGAGACTAAGGCGAA
>USKS01000171.1 GCA_900555345.1 uncultured Eubacteriales bacterium | reverse complement strand
AATCTGCAGATAGCGTGGTCAACGGCTGCGGCTGCGGGCAGATCCGCGGCGGCACGGGCGCTTGAAAATTCGTGAGTGTGCACTCCGTTATTGAAAATGATGATGTCCGCGCCGCGCGCGGCAATCGGGCATAATACGAAAGGATAACTTTATGAACACCAGCAAACTGAGAATAGCTATCGACGGCCCCAGCGGAAGTGGAAAGAGCACCCTTGCGAAAAAGATCGCAAAGACGCTCGGTCTTGTTTACGTTGACACGGGCGCGCTTTACCGCACGGTAGGTCTTTTTGCCGCAAGAAACGGCATTGCTCCCGAGGAAGCGTCAAAGGTAGCCGCGCTTCTCGACGGCGCCGACGTATCCCTCAGATACACCGACGGCGCCCAGCACGTATATCTGGGCCGCGAGGACGTTACCGATCTTATCAGAACGCCCGAGGCTTCCATGTACGCGTCCGCGGTATCGGCAGTGCCCGCAGTGAGAAAATACCTGCTCGAGGTCCAGAAAAAGATGGCGAGCGACGGCGGAGTCGTTATGGACGGCAGAGATATAGGCACGGTCATCATGCCCGACGCCGATGTAAAGCTTTTTGTTGAAACAAAGCCGGAGATCCGCGCGAAAAGACGCTATCTCGAGCTTCGCGAGAAGGGCGACACCAGCACGCTCGAGGATGTTATGAAGGATATGGAGCGCCGCGACAAAAACGACTCGAGCCGCGAGATAGCGCCGCTTGTTCCCGCAGACGACGCGATCTTTCTCGACAACTCCGAGCTTGACGCCGAGCAGACGCTTGACGCTGCCCTTGTGATCATAAAAGAAAAACTTTCCAGATCCATCTGAAAAAGCGCCGATGGCGCAAAACTCTACGGGGGAGACGCGGGACAAATGTCATTTTATAATAACGTATACAAGATATTTGCAAAGCCATTTCGACTTATGTTCGGGCTTCACATACACGGCGAGGAAAACCTGCCCGAAGAGGGGGGCTGGCTCGTCTGCGCCAATCACACAAGCGCGCTTGACGTTATAATCGTGTCGCTCGCGACCCGAAGGCAGGTAATGTATATGGCAAAGGCAGAGCTTTTCCGCGTACCGGTGGTAAGAAAGCTGCTGTCTTCACTCGGTGCGTACCCCGTACACCGCGGCGGCGCCGACGTGACATCTATCAAAAAAGCCATATCATATCTTGAAGAGGGCGACCTTGTGGGCATTTTCCCGCAGGGAACACGCCGCCCGAAGGTCGACCCGCGCACAACACCGGTAAAGCACGGCGTGGGTCTTATATCGTATCGCGCGAAGCGCGGCGTTATCCCCATGTATATAAAAACGAAAAACAACCATGTCCGCTTTTTCAAACGTACCGATCTGTATATCGGCGCGCCCATCGAGTACGGCGAGCTCGGCTTTACAGACGGCGGCATGAAGGAATACAACGCCGCGGCGGAGCTTGTTTTTGACCGCATATGCACCATTGGCGAGACGGCGGATAAATAACGGATACATCCACCGAAATATCAGAAACCGAAGGAGGCACGGTATGAATATAATAATCGCGCGTCATGCCGGATTCTGCTTCGGCGTAAAAAGGGCAACGGACGCGGCAGAGGCGGCGCTTTCGGGCGGCGGAAGGATATGCACTCTCGGCAGGCTCATCCACAACGACGGCTACACGAAGTCCCTTCGCGAGCGCGGCGTTGAGGAGATCGGCGCCGGCGATATAGACGGCATTGCCGCCGACGCTGCGAAAGGTGAGAAAATCACTGTTATCATCCGCGCCCACGGCGAGATACGCGAAAATCTTGAAAAGCTGCAGGCGCTCAGGGATAAATACGAAAACTTCACCCTTTTGGACTGCACCTGCCCGTACGTCAACAAGGTGCGCAGGATAGCGGCGGAGAACTCCGGCGAGGGAAAGCTGTTTATCCTCATAGGCTCAAAGGAGCACCCCGAGGTCAGAGGCATCATGAGCTGCTGCTCATCAGGCGGCATGGTGTTTGCAAACGCCGGGGAGCTTGAAGCCTTTCTGAACGGCGGAAACGCGCCGAAGGCGGGCAGCGTAAAGGTGAGTATTGCCGCGCAGACAACGCAAAAGCTGTCCGAATGGAAAAAATGTTTGAAAATTCTCAAAAAACTATATACAAATGCCGAAGTTTTTGATACAATATGTAATGTTACTGAAGAAAGACAGACCGAGGCTGAGTCCCTCGCGGCGAAAAGCGATGCTGTGATCGTTATCGGCAGCAGGGGAAGCTCAAATACGGTCAAGCTTTATGAAATCTGTAAAAACAAGTGCAGCAGCACATTTCTTTGTGAAGACGCAGATTCTCTCAGAGACCTGGTCATTCCCGAATGTAACACATTATCTATTACTGCCGGCGCATCCACGCCGTTCAGTGTAATACAGGAGGTTAAACAAACAATGAGCACAGAAACAGAAAACTTTGCTGAACTGCTCGAGCAGACCATGAAAACTATAAATCCAGGAGATATCGTCGTCGGTGTTGTTACATCGGTTTCACAGAATGAGATAACACTTGATCTCGGCGCCAAGACTACCGGCGTCATTCCGCATGATAAGCTTACCGATGACCCCCAGGCAAAGCTGGATGAGATGTTCAAGGTAGGCGACGAGGTTAAGGCTAAAGTAATCAGAGTCAGCGACATCGAGGGTATTGCCGTTCTCGATAAGCTTCGCGTCGACGCGGACGCAAACTGGAACGACATCGTTGCAAAATACGAGTCCGGCGAAACTGTTGAGGGCAAGATCGTTGAGTGCGTCAAGGGCGGACTTATCATCTCAATCAATTCCGTTCGCGTATTCATCCCCGCTTCTCTCTCCGGCGTTTCCAAGAGCGCAGGTCCCGACGCACTTCAGGCACTGGTCGGAACCGTTCAGAAGGTGAAGATCATCGAGATCAAAGAGGACCGCAAGAGAGCTTTCGCTTCTATCCGTGCCGTACAGACTGAGGAGCGCAAGGCGAAGGAAGAGGCTTTCTGGGCACAGGTCGAGGTAGGTCAGATCTACGAGGGCCCCGTCAAGAGCCTTACTAACTACGGCGCATTTGTCGATCTCGGCGGCGTTGACGGTATGGTACATACCAGCGAGCTGTCCTGGAGACGTATCCGTCATCCTTCGGAGGTCGTAAACGTAGGCGACGTTATCAAGGTTTACGTTAAGGCGCTCGACAGAGAAAAGGGAAGAATTTCTCTCGGCTACAAGACTGAGGACACCGATCCCTGGCACATCTTCAACGAGAAGTACTCCGTAGGTGATACCGCAAGCGTTAAGATCGTTTCTCTCATGCCCTTCGGTGCATTTGCAGAGGTCGTTCCCGGCGCTGACGGACTTATCCATATCAGCCAGATAGCTGATCACAAGATCGCAACTCCCGCAGACGTTCTTAAGGTCGGCGATGTTGTTGACGCAAAGATCACTGCTATCGACGATGAGAACCGCAAGATCAGCCTTTCCATCCGCGCTCTTCTCGAAGAGAAGAAGGCGGCTGAGGAGGAAGCAGGCGCTGAGGAAGCAGAGTCCGACGAGGTGGTTTACTCCACCGACGCTCCCGCTGCTCCCGCAGAGGCTGAGGACGCTGAGTAATCAGTTAGTTCTCGCACTCTCATGCACCCGCGCACCCGCGCACCTTGCGCGCTGCGAAAACCGCATACTAAAAGCTCCCCGAACGGGGAGCTTTTTTCACGGCTTTTCGGGATCGGATAAGCAAATTCAAACTTTGTCGTCAATTTATCGATATTTCGCACAGGATACAAAGGACTGCTTCTCCGCAAGCGGCGGCGGATTTTATGCGGCTGTGCCCACTGCGCCCCGCGCCCTCGCCGCACACCGCCGCGCCGTTTGTCGCCGTATCATATCGCCGCGCCCGTCCACGCACCGCGCAAAGAACTCTCTCGTCTCCCCGCCGAAGTTTTGAAACTGTGGACTTTCAGTTTCTTTGCAAAGCATTTCAAACTTTATCGTCAGTTTACCGAGTGCAAGAGAAAAGACGTGAAGGGACTACTTTTCCGTATGTAGCCGCGGACGGGTGGCGGCTTTCGGCTTTCCGAAATTGGGAAAGCAATTCAAACTTTGCCGTCAGCTTACCGAACGTAAGTGAGAAGGACGTGAAGGGACTACTTTTCCGTAAGTAGCCCCTTCACACATCCCCGA
>USKS01000170.1 GCA_900555345.1 uncultured Eubacteriales bacterium | reverse complement strand
TGCATATCGTCGGCAGCGTCAGATGTGTATAAGAGACAGGCTAAGAAGCCTGCCGCAAAGAAGGCTGAGGGTGAGGGCGCCGAAAAGCCCGCAGCAAAGAAGGCTCCCGCTAAGAAGACCGCAGCTAAGAAGGCTGAGGACGGCGAGGCTGAAAAGAAGCCCGCGGCAAAGAAGGCTCCCGCTAAAAAGGCTGTCGCTTCCGACGAAAAGCCTGCCGCAAAGAAAGCTCCTGCCAAGAAGCCTGCAGCAAAGAAGGCTGAGGGCGAGGAAGCAAAGAAGCCCGCGGCAAAAAAAGCCCCCGCTAAAAAATCTGCCGCTAAAGACGACAGCGATAAATAATCCAAAAGTTTATGTCACCGCTGCCTGAGGGCAGCGGTGATTATACTCTAACGACTGTTATTGGCATTTTTCTGCAATATATGAAAGGAATCAACACTATGGCACTTGTACCAACCGTTATCGAACAGACCGGCAGAGGCGAAAGAGCATATGACATATACTCCCGCCTGCTCAATGACCGTATAGTATTTCTTGCCGATGAGGTCAACGATGTGACCGCTTCCCTTGTGGTAGCACAGCTTTTGTTCCTTGAGGCACAGGACCCCGACAAGGATATATGCCTGTATATCAACAGCCCCGGAGGAAGCGTTTCCGCAGGTCTTGCGATATATGACACCATGAACTTTATCAAATGCGACGTTTCCACCACCTGCATAGGTATGGCAGCGTCCATGGGTGCGTTTCTGCTTTCCAGCGGTGCGCGCGGCAAGCGCTTTGCACTTCCCAACAGCGAGATCATGATACACCAGCCTCTCGGCGGTATGCAGGGTCAGGCTTCCGATATAAAGATCCATGCGGATCACATCATCAGGACCCGCGAAAAACTCAATGAGATACTCGCGAAGAACACCGGCAGACCCATGGAGGAGATAATCCGTGATACCGACCGCGATAACTTCCTCTCCGCCGATGAAGCAATGGCATACGGCCTTATAGATAAGGTAATCGAGAAGCGCTGACAAAGCCGGCGCCTCTCAATCAAGAAAGGTATTTCATAATTTATGAATAACGAAACCGAGCTCCGGCGCTGCTCATTCTGCGGACGCAGCGAAAAGCAGGTCATGTTTCTCATACCGTCTCCCACAGGTGCCTGCATATGCGACAGCTGTATCGAGGCGTGCAACGAAATAATATATGACCACACGCACGAGGATTCCAATTTCACCCTCAGCGCGGATACTCTTCCCCGTCCCGCAGAAATAAAAGCAAGCCTTGACGAATATATCATCGGTCAGGACAAAGCAAAGATAAGTCTTTCCGTTGCGGTTTATAACCACTACAAAAGGCTTTTATACCGCGACGCCTCAAGCGGCAAAAAGAGCGACAGCGAGGATGTTGAGATACAGAAAAGCAACGTTCTGCTCATAGGTCCCACAGGCGTCGGCAAAACGTTTTTGGCGCAGACACTTGCAAAAACGCTTAAAGTTCCCTTTGCCATTGCGGACGCCACTACTCTTACGGAGGCGGGATACGTCGGCGAGGACGTGGAGAATATACTTCTCCGCCTTATCCAGGCAGCGGACTACGACGTTGAGGCTGCGGAAAAAGGAATCATCTATATAGACGAAATAGATAAGATATCCCGCCGCAGCGAAAACCGCTCCATCACCCGCGACGTTTCCGGCGAGGGCGTTCAGCAGGCGCTTCTGAAGATACTTGAGGGCACCGTCGCAAACGTTCCCCCGCAGGGCGGCAGAAAGCATCCCAACCAGGAGTTTATCCAGATAAACACAGAAAATATTCTGTTTATCTGCGGCGGCGCGTTCGACACGCTTGACCAGATAATAGAAGCGCGGCGCGGAGCCTCCTCCATGGGCTTCGGCGGCGAGGTCAAAACAAAGAGCGAGAAAAAGACAACGGATATTTTCAAGGACGTTACGGCGCATGACATAGTAAAGTTCGGCCTTATCCCCGAGCTTGTGGGAAGACTGCCCGTTATAGTCGGGCTTGAAAATCTGGACGAGGACGCCCTTGTACGCATACTCAAAGAGCCCAGAAACTCGCTTACAAAGCAGTATACAAAGCTGTTTGAGCTTGACGGCGTAAAGCTCGTATTTGAAAAGGACGCCCTGCGCGCCATTGCAAAGCAGGCGATCGAGCGGAACACCGGCGCGCGCGGACTGCGCTCCATTATCGAAGAGCACATGACGCAGATAATGTTCGATATTCCCTCCCGAAAGGATATCGCCGAGGTGCGCATAACCCGCGCATGCATCGAAAAAGGCGCGGCACCGAAACTCATACCGATCGGCGCACCCGCAAAGCTTCCCGCAAAAAAATCGGTAAAGCCCCTGCCCAAAGCAGAGTAAAAAAATAAACGATACTGTGCCGCGAGACGCAGTATCGTTTTTTCTTATATATGCAGCAAAAAAGCCGCCGAACGGCGGCTTTTTTCATTACAAACCGACTTATTCAATGAGTCCGCTTTCTTTGAGAAGCAGCTCAACATCGGTTCCCTTTACCTTTTTCATAACAACCTTGAGCAGCTCTTTCTCCTTGAAAGAAAGCTTTGCCTCGGTAATAGGTTTTTTGTCTATGGCATAGTAGCAGGCTCGCAAAAGCTCGCGCACATCGTACTTGCTGCCCCATACCTCGGGCACACCGCGGTCGATGTCAAGCAGAGTATAAACGGACTCCATGCCGGTACGCATAGAATACTCTGTCGTGAATATGGTGTCGCGGGGGGTCTCGGCGAACTGACCGATGAATGCGAAGTTAACCGCGCCGTCGGGCACGACTTTCGGTCTGTCTGACTCTTTTCTCGGCTGGAAGAATGCGTTGATATAAGGCATATAGCAGGTTGTGGTGTTGCATGCGTCATGAGCAAGCGTCTCTATTCTGTCAGTCGGAACTCCGATATGATACAGCCATTCGCGGCAGACTTCCTCGCCCGTACAGTCGCGCATTGCCTTCTTTACATAGTTGCCCTCGCGGTCGGTATGAAGCGAATACAGCCATACAAGCACCATATTCTTATCCTGCGACTTGAACTGGGGCTGACGGTTGATGGTCCATGAGAGATACCAGTTTTCAGTGCTGTCCTTTACGGTCACGATGCCGCCTGTCGTTACCTTGCCGCTGCGGGGATCGCGCTTGCAGATGTCCATAATATGCCGTATAACTTCCTCATCGCTTGTGGCAACGGTAGCGCTCATCCAGTTGGTTGCGTCTACGTCGCTGCAGAAGTTTTCGGGGTCGCCGTATTCGCCGTTCTCCGCCTGCGCAGCAATAGCCTTCCACATATCCCATGACTCGCCGCAGCCGTTCTTGACCTGAGAGAGATCGGGGGCATGGGTCTGGTCACCGTAGCACGAAGTATCTGTGCAGCAGCCGTTGGTGATAAATACCAGATCGTCCTCAGTGAGATCAATTGTCGTATCAGCGCCGTCTTTCCTGTATACAATCTGTTTTGCGTATCTCTTGCCGCCGCTTTTCTCGATGACAACGTTTTTAACGTCCATACCGTACTCAATACGAACGCCGTGGCTCTCAAGGTACTTTACGAGAGGCAGTATCATGCTTTCGTACTGATTGTACTTTGTAAAACGAAGCGCGCTGAAATCGGGCAGGCCGTCAATGTGATGCACATAGCGGCACAGATACCGCTTCATCTCAAGCGCGCTCGACCAGCGCTGGAATGCGAACATCGTCTGCCAGTAGAGCCAGAAGTTGGTGCTCCAGAAGGATTCGGGCAGAACATCGGAAATTTTCTTGTCTTCAAGATCCTTTTCGGGGGTCATGAACAGCTTTGACAGCGCAAGAGCCGACTCTTTGTCAAGCTCAAACTTGCGGTCGGTATGCGCGTCCTCACCGCGGTTCACCGTTGCACGGCAGAGCGAATAGTTGGGGTCGTGCTTGTTGAGCCAATAGTATTCGTCCAGAACGGAAACACCGGGGGTCTCAACAGACGGCACATCGCGGAACGTATCCCACATGACCTCAAAATGGTTGTCCATTTCGCGTCCGCCGCGCATATAGAAGCCTTTGGTAACATCCTTGCGTCCGTCGCAGCTGCCGCCGGCAAGCTCAAGCTTTTCAAGAAGGTGAATGTGCTCGCCCTTCATCTGACCGTCGCGCACAAGATAAAATGCTGCAGTCAGTCCCGCAAGACCCGTGCCGATGATA
>USKS01000169.1 GCA_900555345.1 uncultured Eubacteriales bacterium | reverse complement strand
TGAGAAAGCGTTATGCCCCTTTCCGAAAAGCTGCAGGCGCCCAGAGAAAGACTGCCGTCTTTCTCCTTTTTCATTTCGGGAAAGGGTACATTCAGCGCCCCATCCGGTGTGATTATCTGCAAAGACGCGTCCGTGCGCCCGCCTCTTCTGTGCAGGGCGGGAATAAAGGCTATAGACGCGTCCTCCGACACGCATTTGAAATACTTCCCGAAAAAATACCCGTTCATCCGATCTTATATCTCCTTCTTGTTAATATTTCGCGGTCGCTGTTCTGTGCTAAAGAGGTGAAATTTATGCAAGATGTATATTTTTGGTAGGCACTTTGTGTTCAAAATGCATACGATTGACAAAATAATTTTAAGTTTTTTTGAAAAAACTATTGACAAACGGATTAAAAATGATATATTTGAAGTGTAAAGACTGGAAACGTTACCGGAAACGTTTCCGATAAGGAGTTCCGACATGACCATAAAAGATATAGCAGAATATTGCGGCGTGTCGGTCAGCACGGTTTCCAGGGTGCTGAACAATCATCCCGATGTCAGCGCGGCGGTGCGTGCAAGGGTAATGGAGGCAGTTGAAAAACTTCACTTCGTTCCAAACAACGCCGCCCGTGACCTTGTAAAAATTTCGTCCAACGACTCTGTCGGGCTTATTATACGAGGCATCGGAAATCCGTTTTTTGCAGAGCTTCTTCCCCATGTAGAGGCGACGGTCAGCCGCGTGGGGTACACTCCCGTGCTGCACCAGATAAGCTCCGGCGACGATGAGCTGCAGGCGGGCGCACAGCTTGTCCGCTCCAAAAAGCTCAGCGGTCTTATTTTTCTCGGAGGAAGGTATGATTATTCACCCTCCGAGGTGCAGGCGCTTGAGGTTCCGTTCGTCTGCTGCTCATATACCAACAGCTTCGGCGAGATTGACGACGGTCTGTTTTCCTCCGTGTCGGTAGACGATGAGGCGGAAGCATATAAAGCTGTGAAGTATCTTGCGTCCAGAGGACACGTAAAAATTGCCGTACTTCTTGATTCCGTTGACGACCGTTCGATTTGCGAGCTAAGATACTGCGGCTACAGGCGCGCGCTTGAGGAGTGCGGCATAGAATACGATCCGTCGCTTGTACTTTGCGCCGGCAGCTACGATATGGAGGACGCTTACCGCACGGTGTGCGCCGCTCTGCAGCGAGGCGTCGATTTTACGGCGCTGTTCGTAATATGCGACTCCATGGCGGTCGCCGTCATGAAAGCGTTGCATGACGCGGGACGCTGCGTCCCAGACGACTGCTCGGTTATCGCCATAGACGGTATACAGATGTCTTGCTACACCGTGCCGACGCTTACAACGCTTGTCCAGCCGAAAAAAGAACTCGGCGAAAAATGCGTGCGCGTTCTGCTCGATATGATCGAAAACGGAACGGCGGGCAGCCACATAACCCTTGACACCGAGCTGCGCAGCGGGGGAAGCGTTGCTGATAACTATTGATTTCAACATCGACTGAGATGTGAAATAAACGAAATTAATTTATTCAGAAAGGAAAACCACCATGAGAAAATTCTTAGCACTGGTACTTGCGTCAATTATGTGTCTCTCTCTGGCAGCATGCGCTACAAAGACTGACGATGGCGACAAGGATTCCACCGACGGAGCGAAGGGTTCCGTTTACTACCTTAACTTTAAGCCCGAAGCAGACGCTGCATGGCAGAAGCTTGCAAAGGACTACACCGAAAAGACCGGCGTTCCCGTAAAGGTTCTGACAGCGGCAAGCGGCGACTACAACAACAGTCTTATCGCAGAAATGGATAAGAAGGACGCGCCCACACTGTTCCAGGTAGGTAACCAGGGCGCCCTCAGAACATGGGGCGACTACTGCTACGATCTCTCCGACAGTGATTTTTACAAAGAAATGACTACCGACGATTTCAACCTTAAGGGCGAAAACGGCGAAGTTCTTGCAGCGGGCTACTGCTACGAGGCATTCGGTATCATAGTAAACAAGGCTCTGCTCGAGAAAGCGGGTCATAAGCTTGAGGATATCAAGGACTTTGATTCTCTCAAGAAGGTTGCGGACGATATCCACTCCCGCGCCGCTGAGCTCGGCTTTGACGCCTTCTCAAGCGCAGGTCTTGACGGCTCCTCCAGCTGGAGATTCTCCGGTCACCTTGCAAATATGCCCCTCTTCTATGAGTTCCGTGACGACAACGTAACCTCTCAGCCCGCTGAGATCAAGGGCACCTACCTCGACAACTATAAGAAGGTCTGGGATCTTTACACCACCGATACTGCAACCACCGGCGCTGACCTTATCACCGCTACCGGCGAAATGTCCACCGCTGAGTTCAAAAAGGGTAAGGCTTGCTTCTATCAGAACGGCTCTTGGGAATACGCCGGACTCATCGCGGCAGGTCTTAAGGCTGAAGACCTTGCTATGATCCCGATCTACTGCGGCGTTGCAGGCGAGGAAAAAGCAGGTCTGTGCTGCGGCACCGAGAACTGCTGGTCCGTAAACAAGAACGCAAAGAAGGAAGACATCAAGGCTACTCTCGACTTTATGTACTGGGTAGTTACCTCCGATGAGGGCACCGAAATGCTCGCAAAAGAGTTCGGTCCCTGCCCCTTCAAGAGCGCAAAAGAGCCTGAGAACGTATTCTTTGCACAGGCTAACAAGTATATCGAAGAAGGCAACTACGTTGTAACCTGGGCGTTCAACTACACCCCCGCAGTTGACGACTGGCGTGCAGGCGTTGTAGACGCACTGTCTCAGTACACCGCAGGTAAGGGCGACTGGGATGCAGTCAAGTCCGCGTTTGTAGAAGGCTGGGCAACTCAGTATGCCAACGAGAACAAAGGCTGATTATTGCCGCCGAAACTGTTCATAATAACAAAAGGCGAGCCGCGTGCTGCCTCCCCTGCGGGGGAGGCAGCGGCTCACCGCCTTTTATATCGGGACATCCGGTGATGCCACGGTATAAATCGCAAATATCAATTTTACCCGACAGAGGAGTGTAGTGCCATGAAGAAAAAGAAGGTGGATCGCGCAGCATTCAACTCAATGCTGATACGCAGACCCATAAAGCGCTGTGTGTGGCTGTTTTTGCTGCCGACATTTGCGGCTTTCTGTATAGGATTTCTTTATCCTTTTGCAAAAGGTATTTTTCTTTCCTTCTGCAAGTTCATAACGACGAAAAACTGGTCGTGGGTCGGCATAAAGAACTATGTTGCCGCGCTTAAAGACCCCGGATTTCTCCATGCGTTCTGGTATACCGCTCTGTTTGCCGTCGTATCGCTTCTGTTCATAAACCTTCTGGCGTTTACGATAGCATACGCGCTGACGCAGGGCATAAAGGGCTCTAATCTGTTCAGAACGGTATTCTTCATGCCGAACCTTATCGGCGGTATCGTCCTCGGCTATATCTGGAGCCTTATATTTGACGGCATACTTACAAAATACGGAACCTCGATTCTTCTGGAGACGAAATACGGCTTCTGGGGACTTGTGATCCTCATGTGCTGGCAGCAGGTCGGATATATGATGATCATATATATCGCCGGTCTTCAGTCCGTGCCCGAAAGCCTGCAGGAGGCGGCAAAGATCGACGGCGCAAGCAAATGGCAGACACTTATCCATGTGACCCTGCCAAATATGATGCCCTCCATCACCATCTGCACGTTTCTGACGCTTACAAACTCCTTCAAGCTGTTTGACCAGAACCTGGCGCTTACCGACGGACGACCGTTCGTAACAAGCGGCGGAATGACGGTCAAAACGACCGAAATGCTCGCGCTGAACATCGTAAACTCGTTCAACTCCAACCTGACAAACCGCGGCGTCGGCCAGGCGAAGGCAGTTATATTCTTTGTGCTTGTTGCGGCGATCGGACTTATACAGCTCCGCGCAACGCGTTCCAAGGAGGTGCAGCAGTAATGGCTACCAAAGCGGCTACCATAAAAGGCGAAAAAATAACAAAGACGGTAATGACGGTGTTTTTTTCACTGTTTTCAATTGTCTATATAATGCCTATTCTTATAGTTCTTATGAATTCATTTAAGGTCAACAGTGCCGTAAACCTTGAGACCTTCAGGTTTCCCACGGCGCAGACCTTCGCGGGCTTTGCCAATTATATAAACGGCATGACCTACGGCAACTATCCGTTTGCAACTGTCTCTTATACACATCTGACGCTGCCGACGATATGCAGTGTGTAGATCTC
>USKS01000168.1 GCA_900555345.1 uncultured Eubacteriales bacterium | reverse complement strand
AGAGTCCGTCGGCAAAAAGCGCGAAAAAACTATTGACTTAGAGCGGCGCCTCGCATATAATAAAAATACGAAAAAAGGCGGATCTTGGTATGAAATTTACGGTGCAATACATAAGCTTTTACTTTTACTGCATGTAAAAGCTTTTTTGCTGCGTGTGGGAGCCGATCCGACGGTTAAGATCACGTGCAGACGTGATCTTTTTGTTTATATCAAAGCTTTCGGGGGAGGGTAAAACCATGTCAAACACATACGGCTCAAAATTGAGGCTTTCCGTTTTCGGCGCATCCCACGCACCGTTCATCGGTGCTGCAATGCAGTCGCTCCCTAAGGGATATAAAATAGATCTTGAAGAGCTTTGCCGATTTACCGCAAGGCGCGCTCCGGGCAGAAACGCCCTGTCCACACCAAGAAAAGAGGCGGATATTCCCGTTTTCATTTCCGGAGTCTCCGGCGACAGGCTGACCGGAGAGCCTCTTGAGATACGCATAAACAATACGGATACGCGCAGCGGCGACTACAGTCAGTACAACGACACGCCCCGCCCGGGGCATGCCGATTTCTGCGCGAGAGTCAAGTACGGCAGCGGATATGACGTTGCCGGCGGCGGAGCGTTTTCGGGCAGGATGACCGCGCCGCTTTGCTGCGCGGGCGGCATAGCCTTGCAGCTGCTGAGAACAAAGGGCATACGCATAGGAGCGCATATCGCGTCCGTCGCGGGCATAAAGGATAGACCCTTTGACCCCGTGCGCGTTTCGGCAAGAACGTTCACCTCCGTTGCCGCAAAAGATTTTCCGGTTACAGACAACGCGGCGGGAGAGAAAATGCAGGCAGCCATACTTTCCGCAAAAGCGGACGGCGACTCTGTGGGCGGCATTATAGAATGCGCCGCGCTCGGGCTTCCCGTGGGGCTTGGCGGACCTCTTTTCGACGGTATGGAGGGCAGGATCTCTCAGATAGTATTTGCCGTTCCCGCGGTCAAGGGTATAGAGTTCGGCGCGGGCTTTGAGGTCGCCGGGATGCGCGGCAGCGAGGATAACGACCCGTTCTGCATTGAAAAAGGCAGAGTGAGAACCGCCTCCAACAATCACGGCGGCATTCTCGGCGGGATAACGAGCGGCATGCCGCTGATATTCCGCTGCGCGGTGAAGCCGACGCCCACCATCGTAAAGGAGCAGGAAAGCGTTTCTCTTTCCCGTATGGAGCCTGCGGCGGTACGCGGACGCGGCAGGCACGATCCGTGCATAGTGCAGCGCGCCGTTCCGGTCATAGAGGCGGCGGCAGCTCTTGCGATACTTGATGTTATGCTTGAAGAAGGCAAATTCTGATAATTACAAACGGCGGATTTTACGCCGAAAGAAAAAGGAGGCGGCAGCGTGAAATGCGGACTTCTGGGAGAAAAGCTATCGCACAGCTTTTCCCCGCAAATACATTCAATGATAGATAACTACGAATACAGGCTGTACGAGGTGCCTCCGGAGGAGCTTGGAGAGTTTCTCAAAAACGGTGATTTTGACGCGCTTAACGTCACCGTTCCGTATAAAAAAGCGGTGATCCCCTATCTGTCGTCCATGACAGACAGAGCTGCGGCTATCGGCAGCGTCAACGTTATAACCCGCGATGCCGACGGCGGACTTGTGGGCGACAACGCCGATTACGGCGGCTTTATGAGCCTTGTAAAGAAAAGCGGCATACGCGTAAAGGGCGAAAAAGTGCTTGTGCTTGGCAGCGGGGGCGCGTCGAAGACGGTGCGCGCGGTGCTTTCGCACATGGGCGCGGGCGAGATCGTCGTCATATCCCGCAGCGGGGAAAACAACTACGGTAACATCAGCCGCCATGCGGACTGCGGCGTTATAGTAAATACTACCCCCGTGGGCATGTATCCCGACAACGGCAAAAGTCCTCTGCCGCTTGACGGCTTTCCCGACCTTTGCGGCGTTATAGACATAATCTTCAACCCGCTGAAGACAGCACTTGTTCTCGACGCGGAGGACAGAGGCATAAGGGCTGTGGGCGGACTGCACATGCTTGTGTCCCAGGCCATAGGCTCGGCGGAGATGTTCACGGGCAAAAAATACGCCCATGGGCTTTGCGGCGAAATAGAAAGGCGTATCTCGGGGCAGAATAAGAATGTGGTGCTCATAGGAATGCCGGGCTGCGGAAAGACCGTTATCGGCCGCCGCCTTGCGGCTTCTCTCGGCAGGGAATTTATAGATATAGACCGCGAGATCGAACTTGCGGCGGGCAAAACTATACCTCAGATATTTGAGGAGGACGGCGAGGAGGAGTTTCGCCGTATAGAAACGGAGTGCTGCCGCGCGGCGGGCAAAAAGTGCGGCTGCATCATATCCTGCGGCGGCGGAGTCGTTACAAGGGGCGAAAACCGCGATCCTCTAAGGCAGAACGGAACCATAGTATATCTTATACGCTCTCTTGACGCCCTTGCGACCAAAAACCGCCCGCTTTACAGGACTCATACCGCCGCGGAGCTCAGCGCCGTGCGCGAGCCTTTGTACAGAGCATGGGCGGATGTGAAAATGCTGAACACAGGCATAGGCCCCACGGTTGCTAGTCTAAAAAGCTTTCTGCATCTGAAAAAATCAGACAGCAAAGAGGGCAATGGCGAAAGATAAAACGGGCATAGCAAAAAATGCCGCCGCTGCGGCGCATTGAGATGAAGGACGAAATAATGCTGTTTGATATACACACTCACTGCTTTCCCGATAAAATAGCCGCCCGCGCCATTGAAAAGCTGGCGTATGCCAGCGGCGGGCTTATGCCGTATTACGACGGCACGTTTGCGGGGCTGTGCCGCGCCATGAAAGACGAGGGCGCAGTCGGCTTTGCCGTGCAGAATATCGCTACGAACGCGGGGCAGATGAAAAATGTAAACGATTTTGCAGCAATGCAGAAAAGGGAAGGAGTTTTTCCTTTCGGCAGTGTTTATCCGGACGCGCCGGACGTGCTTGACGAGGTTCGCCGCATAAAGGCTCTCGGGCTTCGCGGCATAAAGCTTCACCCCGACTATCAGAATTTTTTCGTGGACGACGAAAAAATGATACCCATATACAAAGAAATTTCGGCGCAGGGGCTGTGCCTTTTGTTCCATGCGGGGCAGGACTACGGCTTCAGAGCGCCATTCGGCTGCACGCCGGAGCGGCTGCAAAAGGCGCTCAAATATCTTGACTGCCCTGTTATAGCCGCCCACTGGGGCGGTCTCGGCGAGGGCGAGGAGGTCATCCGCCGTCTGTGCGGGCTGCCGCTGTATTTTGACACGTCCTTCGGCTGCGGAACGATGCCGCGCAGCACGGCGCTGCGCATAGTCGAGGCGCACGGAACGTCAAAGCTTCTGTTCGGCTCGGATTCTCCGTGGCACCGCCCGTCGGATGAGGTGCGGCTTCTCTCAACGCTTGAACTCAGTGCGGATGAGACGGAGGATATATGCATAAACAATGCCGCCGCTCTTCTGGGTTTTGACAAAAATGCGCTCGCCGCAGTAGGCGGATTCTGAAAAGGGGCGCATGGCGAAATATGTTTTCGTGGCAGACAAAGCTTTGCTTTGTCTGCCGTGATATATAAAATACCGGCAAAGGCAAAAGGTGAAAAACAGAAAATGACAAAAAGAAAAACAGAAAACAAAACGGCAAAGCTTTGTGCCGCGGCACTCGGCAGCGCGCTTATAGCGGTCTGCTCATGGATAACGGTTCCGCTGCCCTCGCTTCCCATAGCGGCTCCGTTTACGATGCAGACGTTTGCGGTGTTTCTCGTATCCGCAATGCTGGGACCGTTCTGGAGCGAGCTTTCGGTTTTGGTATACATAGGGCTGGGCTGCGTGGGCGTTCCCGTATTTGCGGGCTTTAACAGCGGAGTCGGCGTTTTTGCGGGTCCCACCGGCGGATATATTCTCGGCTTTGTTTTGACGGCGCTTTGCACGGGAGCATTGTGTCAGCGCTTCGGCAGAAAGTATTTTGTATGCCTGGGGGCAATGGCGGCGGGACTTGTGCTGTGCTATGCGGTGGGTACGGTCTGGTTTGCGCTTGTGTATTCAAAGGGCAGCGCCGCCGCGGGATTTGTCAGCGCTCTTACATACTGCGTTGTGCCGTATATCCTGCCGGATGTGCTCAAGGCAGCTCTCGCTTCGCTTATCTGCCTTAAGGTGTTTCCCCGCCTCGGCTTTATGAAAACGAAAAAGTAAGAAGCATCCCCCTGCGC
>USKS01000167.1 GCA_900555345.1 uncultured Eubacteriales bacterium | reverse complement strand
ATCCCGAGCAGGACCAGGATTTCTATCCTACCCCCGGCACGGCGTCTACGGTCATGTACTATACGGGTATCGATCCGTTTACGGGCAAAAAGATATACACCCCCACGGACTACCACGATAAGCGGCTGCAGCGTGCGCTGCTGCAGTACCGCCGCCCCGAAAACAGAGCGCTTGTTACAGAGGCGCTTAAAAAGTGCGGCAGAGAGGACCTTATCGGCTATACAAAAGACTGCCTGGTGCGCCCCGACAGACATACGCCGCAGGCACACGGCGCGCCCGTTGCGGGACACGGCAGAGAGAACAAAAAGAGAGCGGGAGAGCCTGCGAAGGGTAATAACGCGTCCAAGAGCGCAAACAGAGCGTCAGGCGGCAAAAGCACTGCCGAGGGAAAAGGCGGCTCAAACGTCGGAAAAGGCGGCACGCGCGGCGGATACGGCGTGCCCGATAAGAGAAAAGGCGCGCAGGGCGAAAAAAACGGCGCCGCCGACAGAAATAATAAGAGCGCGGCGCGCACGGGCGGGTCGAAAAGAGACGCGGGCGCAAAGAAGGGCGTGGGCGCGAAAAACGCGAAGACCCGCGGCGGCGCGCGAAATCATCGCGATAATAACAAAAACAGCGTAAAGGGAAAAAAGAATGGACATAATTAAAACACTGGCAGAAGAACTGGGCATAAGCGAGCATAGGGCGGAAAGCGCAGTAAAGCTGCTTGACGACGGCAACACCGTACCGTTTATCGCCCGCTACCGCAAAGAGGTCACGGGCGGCCTTGACGACACAGTGCTGAGAGAGCTTTGCGACAGGCTTGTATACCTCAGAAACCTTGAGGATAAAAAGGCTGAGGTAAAGCGGCTCATAGACGCGCAGGGACTTCTCACGGATGAGATATCCGCCGCAATCGACGCGGCGGCAACCGTCACCGAGGTTGACGATATATACCGTCCGTTCCGCCCCAAACGCAGAACAAGAGCAAGCATCGCGAAAGAGCGCGGGCTTGAGCCGCTGGCGCAGCTTATACTTGAAATGCGTCCTTCCTACGACCCGACAATAGAGGCAGCCGCAGAGAGTTTTGTCGACGCGGAAAAAGGCGTTGAAAGCACCGCGGACGCCATATCCGGCGCGCGGGACATTATCGCCGAGGCGGTCTCCGACAACGCGGACTACCGCAAGGAGGTGCGCAGACTGACGCAGCGCTTCGGCACAGTTTCTTCGAAGAAGATAGGCGAGGGCGACAGCGTGTACGAGCAGTATTACGACTATTCCGAGCCGCTGAAAAGCGTTCCCCCGCACCGCATTCTCGCAATGAACCGCGGAGAAAAAGAGGAAATGCTCAAAATAGATATAACGGTCGACCGCGATATAATCCTGAATTACCTGTTCAGCCGCGCGCTGACAAATCCGTCGTCGCCCGCGTTTTCACATATGGCATACGCCGTGTGCGACAGCTATGAGCGCCTTATAGCCCCGTCCATCGAGAGGGAAATTCGCGCTTCTCTTACGGACAGCGCGGGAGAGGACGCTATAAAACTCTTCTCCGAGAATTTGAAAAATCTGCTTATGTCCGCACCGCTCAAGGGCAAAACGGTGCTCGGCTACGACCCCGGCTACAGAACGGGCTGCAAGCTTGCCGTCGTTGATAAAACGGGCATGGTGCTCGATACGGCGGTCATATATCCCACAAAGCCCCACGAAAAGATCGCCGAGAGCCGTCGAACGGTTCTCGGGCTTATAAAGAAATACGGCGTTGACGTTATAGCAATCGGCAACGGCACCGCCTCCGCGGAAAGCGAAATGTTTATTGCCGAAACGCTGAAGGACGCGCCGGATACGAAGTATACCATAGTCAGCGAGGCGGGCGCCTCCGTTTATTCCGCGTCAAAGGCGGGAGCAGAGGAGTTCCCCGATTTTGACGTTACCCAGCGAAGCGCCGTATCCATTGCGCGCAGACTTCAGGATCCCCTTGCGGAGCTTGTAAAGATCGATCCCAAGTCCATAGGCGTCGGTCAGTATCAGCACGACATGAAACAGGCACGCCTTGACGAGGCGCTTGGCGGCGTTGTTGAGGACTGCGTCAACAAGGTCGGAGTTGACCTGAACACGGCTTCATACTCGCTGCTTTCCTATATCGCCGGGATAAACATCACCGGCGCCAAAAACATTGTAAAATACCGCGACGAGAACGGTGAGTTCGCAAGCCGCGCGGCGGTCAAAAAGGTGCCGCGTATCGGCGATAAGGCGTATGAGCAGTGCGCGGGATTTCTGCGCGTGCCCGGCGGGCGCGAGGTGCTCGACAATACGGGCGTGCACCCCGAAAGCTACGGCGCGGCAAAGGCGCTTCTCGAAATGTTCGGCTACACGGGTGAGGACGTTCGCGCGGGCGGACTTTCGGAGCTGAGACGCCGCTGCACCGACGCGGGCATTTCCGAGGTGGCTTCCCGCCTCGGCATAGGCGAGCCAACGCTTGCCGACATTATCACGGAGCTTGAAAAGCCCGGCCGCGATATCCGCGATACCCTGCCGCCCCCGGTACTGAGAGAAAAGGTTATCGAAATATCCGATCTGGAACCGGGCATGATAATGAAGGGCACCGTGCGCAACGTCATAGATTTCGGCGCGTTTGTCGATATAGGTGTCCACCAGGACGGCCTTGTGCACGTTTCGGAAATATCGGATAAGTTCATCCGTCATCCGTCCGAGGCGCTGGCGGTCGGAGATATAGTT
Organism: uncultured Eubacteriales bacterium; assembly: GCA_900555345.1. The sequence continues at coordinate 1,492 of USKS01000167.1, read as the reverse complement.
ACCGTTAAGATCAAAAGCGTTGACGCGGCAAAAAAGCGTATCGGACTTACTATGAAAAATCTGTAATTTTAATAAAATTAGAGAATTTCGCAGCATTTTTCGCCGTAATTTTGAACAATTTCTGTTTCGACGTGCATAATGCACAAACGCGGCAAAACAATTTTGGAGAAAAAACATCTTTAATTTACCACAATTAACTGATATAATAAGCATAGTAATTTATGCGGCGCAGCCGCAATGAGCCAACCTTTAAGGAGGATATAAAATGGCAAGCGTATCACTTAAGCATATCTATAAGAAATATCCCGGCGGCGTTACCGCTGTTTCGGACTTCTGCCTGGAGATCAAGGACAAGGAGTTTCTGATTCTGGTCGGTCCTTCCGGCTGCGGTAAGACAACTACCCTCCGTATGATCGCAGGACTTGAAGAGATCACCGAGGGCGAGCTGTTCATCGGCGACAAGCTGGTAAACGACGTAGCTCCTAAGGACCGCGACATCGCAATGGTGTTCCAGAACTACGCGCTCTACCCGCACATGACGGTGTATGAAAATATGGCCTTCTCTCTGAAGCTGCGCAAGGAGAAGAAGGACGTTATCGACAAGAAGGTGCGCGAGGCGGCGGAGATCCTCGACATCACCCAGTATCTCGACCGTAAGCCGAAGGCGCTCTCCGGCGGCCAGCGCCAGCGCGTCGCAATCGGCCGCGCCATCGTGCGCGACCCCGCCGTATTCCTCATGGACGAGCCGCTTTCCAACCTTGACGCGAAGCTGAGAAACCAGATGCGCGCCGAGATAATCAAGCTTCGTGAGCGTATCGACACCACCTTCATCTACGTCACCCATGACCAGACCGAGGCCATGACCCTTGGCGACCGTATAGTCATCATGCGCGACGGCTACATCCAGCAGATCGGCACGCCGCAGGAAGTGTTTAACAACCCCCGCAACCTCTTCGTCGCGGGCTTCATCGGCACGCCGCAGATGAACTTCTTCGATGCGCACCTCACCCGCGACGGCGACAAGTTCTTTGTTGAGTTGGGCGGCATCAAGGTGGAGCTTGACGCGGAGAAGGAAGCGCGCCTTGCCGCGAACAACGTCCAGTCGCAGGATGTCACGCTCGGCGTCCGTCCGGAGCATACCGTCGTCAGCGACACCGGCATCGCCGCAAAGGTGGACGTCAGCGAAATGATGGGCTCCTCCGTGCATCTGCACGTTTCCGCAGAGGGGAAGGATGTCATCATCATCGTGCCCACCATCGACATGAAGGGCCACTACGCCATGGGCGACACCGTGCACTTCTCGTTCGAGGGGAATGTGGCGCACGTGTTCTCCAAGGAGACGGACAAGAACCTCGAGTGGTAAAGCAATAGGATATATGGTTCCGCCCCCCTGCGAAAGCAGCGGGGCGGGTTTATACTGTCGAAAAACCTGAAGGGTTTTCCGACAAAAGGCTTGCAGTCTGCTGCGCGCATAATTTGCCCGCCGGTGGCG
>USKS01000166.1 GCA_900555345.1 uncultured Eubacteriales bacterium | reverse complement strand
ATTCAAAAAGTCCGCGATCCGCAAAAACAGCGGCGGCAAAAAGGCATGAGCCGCCCGCAGAATCCCCAAATACGCAAAACCGAATAACGACGCGGCGACGAAAGCTTCGCTGCGAAGAAATTGCAGGCAATTGCCTAAAAACGAAAGTGTGCGCCGACGGCGCGAAAATATAATATATACGGAGGATCTTTCATATGTATTGTAAAAACTGCGGGGCGAGCATCCCCGACAACGCGGCGGAGTGCCCCGTCTGCAAAGCGAAAACCGCGCCCGAAGCGGCGGCTCCGACAGGAAATACCGCGTCGCAGGCACTGCGCGGTATGTTCAGACATCCGCTGTACCTTGCGATATGCATAACTGTAAGCGCGGCGGCTGTCCTCGGAATGAAAAGCGGCTTCGGCGTAGCATCGCTCCTGTTTGCGGCAGCGGCGTGGATAACCTTCGGTCAGGCAAGAAGCGAGGGGGGCGAAATGAAGCTCGGCGGACTTCGCTTTACCGCTGTCCTTCTCAAAATACAGTATGTGCTTATGTGGGTCGGCGCGGGCGTTGTCGCGACTGTCGGTACGGTCTGCGGCATTCTTCTGATGTTCTTCGGCAAATACGCCGTATATCTTGCGGGCAGCGCCATTGATTACAGCGCGGATCTTAACGCGGAGCTTTCGAACCTGCTCAACTTAATAATGAATACCGCCGAGAGCGGAGCGGTCATCGCGGGTCTTGTGCTTATGCTTGCGGCAGGCGCGGCAGTGGCTGTTATCATTGTTTTCAACAACTGCTTTATAAAGCATTTTCTCGCATATTCCGAAAGGCTTTGCTCCGCCGCCTCGGGAGAAGCTTATTCCGGCAGCCTGTTTGACGGCAAAATTGCAATCAGAATGAGAGTTTACGGCATTCTTCTCGCTGTGTCCTCATGTTCGGTGATCACAGGCATAAAGACCGTTTCGGATTCTTTTGCGTTTGCGGCGTCCCTCGGCGTTGCGGCAGTATACATAATCGCGTCGGTACTTATTAAAGAATTTGAAAAGGAAAACATATAAAAGAGAGCGGGGCTGCAAATTTTGCAGCCCAGCTTTTTCTACTGAAAGAAAGACCTTCGGCAAATGCCGAAGGTCTTTCTTTCAGTATTGTTTCTGCCGCTGACGCGAAATATTTATCGCGCCCTCGGGTATATTTGTAATGTGCTCAAGCGACATGCCCGTGCCGAGCGCCACGCAGGATACCGCTTTGTCGGCGACTCTTGTCTTGATGCCGGTAACATTGGCGATCAGCCTGTCAAGACCGTACAAAAGGCTGCCGCCGCCGGTCATGACGATGCCGTTATACAGAATATCTCCCACAAGCTCGGGCGGGGTGCGCTCTATAACGGAGCAGACCGCCTCGATTATAGCCGTAATGGGTTCTTCAAGCGCATCGGGCATTTCCGCAGAGGAAATACGAACGAGCTTGGGCAGACCGCGCACAAGGCAGCGCCCCTTGACCTCGATAACGCGGGGTTCGTCTCTCTGCCATGCCGCACCGACCTTTATTTTTATCTCCTCTGCCGTGCGCTCTCCGATAAGCACGTTGTGCCTGCGGCGCACATAACGGATGATCGCCTCGTCAAACTTGTCTCCCGCAACTTTGATTGATTCCGACACGACAACGCCGCCGAGAGAGATGACCGCAATATCGGTGGTGCCGCCGCCTATATCGACTATCATGTGTCCGTTGGGGGTTGAGATGTCAATGCCCGCGCCGATAGCGGCAGCAACGGGCTCTTCGATAAGATAGGTGTTTTTCGCGCCCGCCTGCGTTGCGGCGTCAACAACGGCGCGTTCCTCAACCTCGGTTATACCGCTGGGCACGCAGATTATTACGCGGGGAGCGAAAAATGCGTTGCCGCAAGCCTTTTTTATAAAATACTGTATCATGCGCAGCGTGTATTCATACTGGCTGATAACTCCGTCACGCAGAGGGCGGATGGCGGTGATGTTGCCGGGGGTACGGCCGAGCATCATCTGTGCCTCTCTGCCCACTTTCAGAATTTTATCGGTGTTTCTGTCTATTGCAACTACGGAGGGCTCTTTGAGCACGATGCCCTTGCCCTGCACGTAAACAAGAACCGTGGCGGTGCCCAGGTCAATACCTATATCCTTGCGCATTCCGAAATGCCAGTGCATAGCTCTTGTTCCTCTCTTTTTTCAATGGGTGATAATATACAGATTATATTATACTACAAAATTTTACTTTTTGCAATGATAAGCGCATTATTTCTTAAAAAACCGATTTTCGGACAGTATACCGCCGCGGACGGCGGGTTTTACCGCGCTAAACTTTTCCCGTACAGACAGTTTACTGAAACAGGCGCGCGATTATACCGTGGGCGGCGCAAAACACGCTCAAAATTTCAGCCGCCGCGGGCGGCGACGGTTGAGACGGGCATTATGCGTGGCGGCGAGGCGGTGAGGGAGAGAGCGCGGGCGAAGAGAAGCGGGGCGGCACCATGAGAAAGGACGGAGAAGAGCGTGGTGGCACTATGCGTGGCGGTGAGGCGGTGAGGGAGAGCGCGCGGTACTGCGAAAGCATACACGCCGCAGGCGGCGAATGGAGAGCGGGAACAATGCAAACAGAGGCGGCGCGCAAAACAGCTGCGGCTGGGCGGCAAAATTATGCGGTATGCGCCGCAAACGCGCTTTTTATGTGGGTTTCGGGTGGAAGGACAAGAATTTTCTGAAATCAAATTGTAAATTATTACTAAAAACCGCACATTTTTATTTTCGCGGTGCTATAATTGAAACATTAAGGCATGGTGCCGCTAAATTTTAACCGGGAGGAACACGGTTTGATAGAAGTTAAAGATCTTTGTAAAAACTACGGAGCCATTCCCGCCGTACGGGATATAAGCTTCACGGTGGAGAAAGGAAAGGTATACGGCTTTCTCGGCCCCAACGGTGCGGGCAAATCCACGACCATGAACATGATAACCGGCTGCCTTGCCCCCACATCGGGAGAGGTGCTTGTGGACGGTCTGGACATCTACGAGGACGCGGTTGAGGCGAAGCGCCGCATAGGTTATCTGCCCGAACTGCCGCCTCTTTACACGGACATGACCCCGCTTGAATATCTGGAGTTCGTGGGCCGCGCGAAGGGCATCGCAAAGGCGGAGCTGTACGACAGCATCGAAGCCGTTATGAAAAAAACGGGCATTGCGGATGTCGCAAACAGACTTATCCGCAACCTTTCAAAGGGATACCGTCAGAGAGTCGGTATTGCGCAGGCGATACTGGGCGATCCCGAGTACATCATTCTCGACGAGCCCACGGTCGGTCTCGACCCGCTTCAGATCATTGAGGTGCGTGAGCTCATCGTGTCGCTGAAAGAGGAGCACGCCGTTATACTTTCGAGCCATATCCTTCAGGAGATAGACGCGGTCTGCGACTACGTTATAATGATCTCCCGCGGAAAGGTCGTTGCCGACGGCGATATAAGCGAGCTTGTGGGCGAGAACGAGTCTCTTGAGAGCGTATTTATCCGTCTTGCGGGCGAGAGCCTCGACGCGGGCGCGGCATACGCCGCTCAGCGTGAGCTTGAAAGAGAAGCGAAGGGCAAAAACAGAAAGAAAATAAAAGTTGCGAGCGAAAAGGGCGCGGCATATTATACAGAAGTTTACGCCGACGAGGACGAAAACGAAGCGCCTGTTCCCGCGGGCGGCGAAAGATCCGAAAGTACTCTCGGACTTGACGCGGACGCATCATCTGCAGACGGTGCAACCGAAAACGCGGCGGATGACGGAGAAATTTCGGCAGAAGCCGAAAATACAGCCCCCGAAGAGAACACCTCCGACGCGGGCAGTGATAACGGTGACGGAAAGGACGGTGACAGATAATGGGCGCGGTATACAGAAAAGAACTTCGCACCTCCATGCGAGGAGTTGCGGCTCCGCTGTTCATGGCGCTTATATTTGCCATTGTCAGCGTTTTCTGCTTTCTCAACAGCTTCAATTCAACAGGTTCTGGCAGCGCGCATTTTGAGTATACGCTTATAAGCGCGTCGTTCTGGTCGCTTTTGTTCGTTCCCCTTGTGACCATGCGGATGTTCTCTGAGGAGCGGCACAGCAAAACGGATCAGCTTCTTTACTCGCTTCCCATTACGGGAACGCAGGTAACGCTGGGCAAATACTTTGCTGCCGTAACGGTCTTTGCGATCCCCTGCGCGCTGTTCTGCGTTTTCCCGC
>USKS01000165.1 GCA_900555345.1 uncultured Eubacteriales bacterium | reverse complement strand
CGCTTCTACCGTCTCGACGAATACGAGGCGTATTCGTGGACGGCGCACGGCAGATATCCCACAAACACCCCGGGCTGGTGGGGCGGTGCCCATCCCTTTGCGCTGCTTGAATATTCCGTCGTGCACAACGGCGAGATCTCATCATACGACGCAAACCGCCGCTTTATCGAAATGTTCGGCTATAAATGTACTTTGCAGACCGATACCGAGGTCATAACATATATTGCGGATTACCTTCTCCGCAGACAGGGACTCACCCTTGAAGAGGCGGCGTCCGTAATAGCGGCGCCGTTCTGGAGCACCATATCCGCTGTCGGCGAAAAGGACCCCGAGCGCGCAAAGCGGCTCGCCTATCTCAGAACCGTATTTCCCAGCCTGCTCATAACGGGACCGTTTTCGATCGTGCTCGGCTTTGAGGGCGGACTTATGGCGCTGAACGACAGACTTAAGCTGCGCTCGATGGTGACTGCCGAAAAGGATGACAAGGTGTTTATAGCAAGCGAAGAGGCGGCTATCCGTACAATGGAGCCCGACGCGGAGAACATATATGCTCCCGCAGGCGGTGAGCCCGTAATTGTCAAAGTGAGGGAGGGTGCGTTCTGATGTCCGTATCATATATAGTACCGGAATTTGAAATAGAAAGACGTATGGATCGCTGCATCTGCTGCCGTGTTTGCGAGCGGCAGTGCGCGAACGAGGTGCATACATACGACGCCGACGGCAAGGTGATGCTCAGCGACGAGACGAAATGCGTAGACTGCCAGAGATGCGTTTCCATGTGCCCCACACACGCACTGAAAATAGTTAAAAACGACTGCGCTTTCAGAGAAAACGCAAACTGGCAGAGCGATACCATAAAAGAGATATACAAGCAGGCGGAAAGCGGCGGCGTGCTGCTTTCCTCAATGGGCAACCCGCGCCCGCTGCCCGTTTACTGGGACAAAATACTCATAAACGCTTCTCAGGTGACAAACCCCTCCATAGACCCTCTGAGAGAGCCTATGGAAACAAGAGTTTTTCTCGGCAAAAAGCCCTCAAAGATAGAGAAAGATGAAAACGGAAAGATAAAATGCGATCTTGCGCCGCAGCTTGAGCTTTCGATGCCCGTCATGTTCTCGGCAATGAGCTACGGTTCCATAAGCTACAACGCACACGAAAGCCTTGCGAGAGCCGCAACGGAGCTCGGCATTTATTACAACACCGGTGAGGGCGGACTGCACGAGGATTTCTACTGCTACGGCGACAACACCATAGTTCAGGTCGCGTCTGGACGTTTCGGCGTTCACGAAAAGTATCTGAGAGCGGGAGCGGCAATAGAGATCAAAATGGGTCAGGGTGCAAAGCCCGGTATCGGCGGACATCTGCCGGGAGCAAAGATCGTGGGCGACGTTTCAAAAACGAGAATGATACCAGAGGGCTCGGACGCCATCTCTCCCGCGCCGCATCACGATATATACTCCATAGAGGATCTGCGCCAGCTCGTTTATTCGCTTAAAGAGGCAACGCAGAACACAAAGCCCGTTATAGTAAAGGTCGCGGCGGTGCACAACATCGCGGCGATAGCAAGCGGCATTGCCAGAAGCGGCGCAGATATAATCGCCATAGACGGCTTCCGCGGCGGAACGGGCGCCGCCCCCACACGCATACGCGACAATGTGGGCATACCCATAGAGCTTGCGCTGGCGGCAGTTGACCAGAGACTGCGAGATGAGGGAATACGCAACAACGTTTCTCTTGTGGTCGGCGGCAGTATCAGAAGCGCGTCCGACGTGGTAAAGGCAATAGCCCTCGGCGCGGATGCCTGCTACATCGCGACGGCGGCGCTGCTTGCCATGGGCTGTCATTTGTGCCGTACGTGTCAGAGCGGCAAATGCAACTGGGGCATCGCAACACAGCGCCCCGAGCTTGTAAAGCGTCTTAACCCCGACATCGGCTCGGAAAGGCTTGTAAATCTCATGACCGCATGGAAGCATGAGATAAAAGAGCTTATGGGCGGTATGGGTATAAACTCCATAGAAGCGCTGCGCGGCAACAGACTGATGCTGCGCGGAGTAAGTATGACGGAAAAGGAGCTTGAGATACTCGGTATCTCACATGCGGGAGAATGAAAAGGGTATATGTTGATGAAAAATGGTGCCTCGGCTGCCATCTTTGCGAATATAACTGCGCTTTTGCGAATTCCGGCATGAAGGATATGGTAAAGGCGCTTAAGGATAAGCCGGTGTTCGCGCGCATACGCGTGGAAGAAAAGGATAATATCACATACGCGGTATCCTGCCGTCACTGCAAGGATCCCATTTGCGTTAAAAGCTGTATTTCCGGCGCGCTTTCAAAGGATGAGAGCGGCGCTGTCGTTATAGATCACGACAGGTGCGTCGGCTGCCTTAAGTGCATACTCGTCTGTCCCTACGGCGCGGTCAGCGTGGGAGAGGGCGGAGTAGTGCAGAAATGCGAGCTTTGCCTTAAAAATTCCTGCGGCGAGCCGGCGTGTGTAAAGGGATGCCCCAACAGAGCAATAATATACGAGGAGAGGTGAGCAGCGTGAAAAGGTACGTTATAATCGGAAACGGCGTTGCCGCTGCGGGATGCATTGAGGGTATACGAAGCGTTGACAGGGATGGCGAGATCACCGTTGTCTCCGAAGAAAAGCACCCGGTTTACTGCCGCCCCCTCATTTCGTATTACCTTGAGGGAAAGACAAAGATCAAAAACATAGGCTACAGACCCGCGGATTTCTACGAAAAGAACAACTGCAGACTTCTCTTGGGCAGACGCGCGCAGCGCCTTGAACCCGATGAAAAGAAAGTATATCTCGACGACGGCACGATCCTTTCGTGGGACAGCATATGCGTCGCCGCGGGCTCATCGCCGTTTGTGCCTCCCATGGCGGGACTTGACAGCGTAGAAAACAAGTTCGGCTTTATGACACTTGACGACGCTCTTGCGGTCGAAAAAGCGGTGGACGGCGAAAAGAGAGTGCTTATCATCGGCGCGGGACTCATCGGTCTGAAATGCGCCGAGGGCATACTGGGCAGAGCAAAATCGGTCACGGTCTGCGACCTTGCCGACAGAGTGCTTTCAAGTATTCTTGACGCCGAAAGCGCGGCGATAATGCAGTCGCACCTTGAAAAGTGCGGCGTCAGGTTTATGCTGGGCGACACGGCGGCTTCTTTCGATAAAAACACCGCGCATATGAAAAGCGGCAGAGACGTTGAGTTTGACGTGCTCATCCTTGCCGTGGGCGTTCGCGCAAATTCCGCTCTTGTAAAGGATGCGGGCGGAGACGCAGGCCGCGGCATCGTCATAGACGGGCGCTGCGCCGCGTCGCTTCCCGATGTATACGCCGCGGGCGACTGCACGGAGAGCCGCGACGCTTCCGACGGTAAAATAAAGGTCATGGCGCTTATGCCCAACGCCTATATGCAGGGACACTGCGCAGGCGTTAATATGGCGGGCGGCGACGAAAGATTTGACAACGCCATCCCCATGAACTCCATCGGCTTTTTCGGTCTGCACGCAATGACGGCGGGCAGCAGAGCCACGGCGGAAGAGGGCGGCACGGTCATAGGCGGCGTGTCGGGCAGCTCGGTGCATAAGCTTTTTGTAAAAGATTCAAGGCTTACGGGATTCCTTATAATAGGCGACACAGCGCGCACGGGCATTTACACGTCGCTTATAAGAAACAGAACTCCGCTCGAAGATCTTGATTTTTCAATTATGGAAAATGCGCCCGCTCTTGCGGCATTTGATGAAAAATACCGTGGAAAAATTCTGGGAGGTGTGATATAATATGATAATAAATGCGGAAAATATGGATTTTTCGGCGCTTAACGACGCAATTCGCTCCTCCGGCAAAAGCTGCACGCTGAAAGGCTGCATGGGTCAGCGCTTTATCGCGTCCGGTATGGGCGGCGTCGAAATAGAAATAGACGGCGTTCCCGGAAACGCCATGGGCGCATACCTCAGCGGCGCAAAGATAACGGTGAACGGCAACGCGCAGGACGCCATAGGCGACACCATGAACGCGGGCACCATCCTTGTGCGCGGCAGCGTGGGGGATGCGGCGGGCTATGCCATGCGCGGCGGCGAGATATACGTCCGCGATAACGCGGGGTACCGCGCGGGCATCCATATGAAGGAATACAAAGAGAAAAAGCCGGTCATCGTTATCGGCGGCAGATGCGGCAGCTTTCTCGGCGAGTATCAGGCAGGCGGACTTATCATAGTT
>USKS01000164.1 GCA_900555345.1 uncultured Eubacteriales bacterium | reverse complement strand
GTGCATCCCTCTCTCTGATCTTATTCGTTTTCTTCTGCCGTGTTAAGGCGGAGCTGACCGCAGGCAGCGTCAATATCGGTGCCCAGTCTGCGGCGGATGGTCGCGTTGACTCCGCACCTTTCAAGTGTTTCGCAAAAGCGCTTCGCGGCGGCGCGGTCCGGTGTCGCAAACCCCGTTTCGTCTACTTTATTAAGCATTATAAGATTCACGTGGCACGTGACCTTCATTTTACTTTTCAGCAGCTGCGCCAGGCGGCGTGCGTCTGCCTCGCTGTCGTTTTCGCCCGATATGAGCGTGTACTCAAAAGAAACTCTGCGCCCTGTCTTATCGAAATATCTGCGGCAGGCAGCCAGCAGCTCGTCAATACAGTATGCGTTGTTTACGGGCATGAGCGCGCTGCGCCGCTCGTCGTCGGCGGCGTGCAGGGATATCGAAAGAGTTACGGGCAGTCCCTCGTCGGCAAGCCTGTCGATGCCGGGCACAAGCCCGCAGGTGGAAACGGATATATGTCTGAGCCCGATATTGAGTCCCTCTCCCGCGGATACAAGGCGAAGAAATTTAACAGTGTTGTCGTAGTTGTCGAGCGGCTCGCCGATACCCATCATTACGACTCCGCCGACCCTCTCGCCCGTATCTCTGCCGATGACCGCTATCTGACCCAAAATTTCGGATGCGGTGAGGTTGCGCACCCTGCCGCGCAGGGTGGAGGCGCAAAAGCGGCATCCCATGCGGCAACCTGCCTGACACGATACGCATACCGTGTTTCCGTGCTCGTATTTCATAAAAACGCTTTCGACGCACTCGCCGTCAGTCATGCGCATTAGATACTTTACCGTGCCGTCGTTTTTAGACACCTGTCTTTTAACTATCTCGGGCAGACGGTAGTCCGCCGTATCTTTAATTTTCTGACGAAAGCCCGACGGCAGATTTTTCATTTCGTCAATAGGGACTCCCTTCTGCATCCAACCGTACAGCTGCTCGCCGCGAAAAGCCTTTTCTCCCGCTTCAACGGCAAACTCACGGCACTGGGAAAGGGTCAGTCCGAGGATATCGGTTTTCAAGCTTTTCTCACCATCCTGCAAATAAAAAATCCGTCCGTGCCGTCAATATGAGGCAGAAGCGTCGTCATAGCGCCGTATTCTCTGCCGCCGACCGTAAAATTCTGCAGAGAAAAGTCTTTGTGCGTCTCAAGAAATCTTTTGCAGACCTCGCCGTTTTCCGCGGGGTTCAGCGTGCAGGTGGAATAAACCAGCGTGCCGCCGGGAGCCGTATATTCCGAAGCGCCGCAAAGCACTTCGTACTGTATCTCGGGCAGGCGGCTAAAATCGTCGGGAGACTTATATCTTATATCCGGCTTTTTTCCGATTATCCCCAGTCCCGAGCATGGGGCGTCGCACAGCACTTTTCGGCATTTGCCTACGAGACTTCTATCGGGTCGGCGCGCGTCGCACTCACGTGCGCATATAATGTCTATGCCAAGCTTTTTCGCCCCTTTTTCTATAAGAGAAAGCTTATTTTTGTGTATGTCAAGGGCGTAGACCGTGCCTTTGTTCTCCATTGCCATTGCCGCCGCAAAGCTTTTGCCGCCGGGGGCGGCGCAGCAGTCCGCAACGGTGTCCCCGGGTGCGGCCCCGAGAGCTGCGGCGCAAAGCGCGCTTGCCTCATCCTGCACAAACCAGTCTCCGCGCTCTATTCCGTCGGCAATGCCGGCAAAGCCTGTGCATACTACCGTGTCGCCGCAAATATCAGAGACTCTGCCGCCAAGCATTTCGGCGGCTTTTTTTGCTTCAAGCCGCAGGGTGTTTACATGCACGCATATTTTCTCGCGCTTTTCAAAGGCGGCGAAGATCTTCTCCGCGGCCGCGGCACCGTACCAGTCCTCAAACATGGCGCAAAGAGGCTGCGGCAGCGAATATATCACGCTTGCGTTTTCAGCAAATGTCTTAAAATTCGGCTGCGGTATTTTTTTGTCGTTTCTGATAAACGTGCGCAGAACGCCGTTTACAAATCCGCCGCTGCGCCGCCCCGCAAGGCTGACCGACTCGGAAACCGCCGCGTGATCGGGCACTCTGTCCATATAGCAAAGCTGATATATGCCGAGGCGCAGCGCGCACAGCGTCTCCCCGTCAAGATTTGCTACGGGGATATTTGAATACTTTGAAATAATATAGTCGAGAGTTATCAGGCGCTCCGTAACGCCGTAGACAAGCGCCGTGTACAGCCGCCTGTCCTCTTCTCCGAGCCTTGTATGTCCGAGAGTGGCATTGACCTCAAGATTTGAGTAGCGGCCGTATTTCATTTTATTGAGAGAGGCAAACGCCGCCTCTCTTGCGGGGCTTACTTTTCCCATTTCAGAAGATCTCCCGCCTCAAGCCGCCTGCCGCGGATGAAATCCGCAGCGCTCATGCGTCCCTTTCCTTCGGGAAGCACCGCCGTTACGCATATTTTTTTGCCGCCGCCGCAAACGACCTCAAAGCCCTCAGCCGTCAGCGCGCATACGGTGCCGGGAGCTGCCTCGGAGCTGCCGCCCGTGGGCTTTGCCGATATTATTTTCAGAAGGCGCGCGTCGGGCGTGCGTGTCTGGGCTAGCGGAAACGGCGACAGACCTCTTATAAGGTTCAAAACCTCTTCTCTTTGGCGCGAAAAATCAACTATGCAGTCTTCTTTCGTGATCTTTGCCGCATATGTCGCGAGAGACGAATCCTGCGGGACGCGCTCGGCTTTTCCCTTTTCAATAAGCTTCATGGCGCGGCACAATGCCCCGCCCGCAATTCCGGCAAGGCGATCGTGCAGCGTTTCAAAATTGTCGTCTGCGGTAATGGGTGTAGTCTCGCAGAGGATCATATCCCCCGTGTCGAGTCCCTCGTCCATGTGCATGACCGTAATGCCGGTCTCGGTCTCACCTTCCATGATGGCACGCTGAATAGGAGCGGCGCCGCGGTACTTGGGAAGGATCGAGCCGTGGGCGTTGATGCAGCCGAACTTGGGATAGTTTATAACGTATGCGGGCAGTATTTTACCGTACGCCGCGACAATTATTATATCCGGCGAAAGCTCTTCGAGCGTTTCTTCAAAAGCGCCGTCCCTGAGAGTCTGAGGCTGAAAGACCCTAAAGCCGCATTCAAGCGCATATTCCTTTACGGGACAGGGCATGAGATGATACCCTCTGCCGCGGGGCTTATCGGGCTGGCATACTACGCCCACAATGTCGTGTCCGTCATCGGCAATTGCCGAAAGACATGCTTTGGCGAAATCGGGCGTGCCCATAAACAAAACTTTCATCATAAATTCGCGCCTCCGGTCATTCAGTCCTCTATATCCGCGGGATCAACCATTTCGGTGGCAATATCCGTAAACAGTATGCCGTCAAGATGATCTATCTCGTGGCAAAGCGCACGGGCTTTAAGCCCTGTGCCTGTCACAGTGAACTCTTTGCCGCTCCTGTCGGTGGCTTTGACGGTAACGCTCATGGGCCTGTCCGTATATCCCCAAACGCCGGGAATGGAAAGGCAGCCCTCCATCTCGTGCTGATGACCGTCTCTTGCAATGATCTCGGGGTTTATGAGCTCTATCGTATCGCCGTCCTCGACCTCAACTATCGCAATGCGGCGTCTGACTCCGACCTGCGGCGCAGCAAGTCCGCAGCCGTCCGCGAAATGCAGCGTTTCTATCATATCGTCAAGTAAAGTAATGATCCTCGGGGTTATCTCCTCAACCTCGCGGCACTTGCCGCGAAGCACGGGGTCGCCCTCTTTTACTATATTGCGTATTGCCATATTTTCAGTCTTCCTTTCGTATTGTCGTCGCGTTCTATCGTTTTAGGCATTCGCCTTTAAAGCACCGACGGATTAAAATCCGCGGTGATATTTACCTTTTTCGCCTCTCTGCCGAACTCGCACAGCACGGTTTTTATAAATTCGCGCGTGCGGCGATTCAGCCTGCATTTTATTACAAGCCGCATGCGGCAGACGTTCTGTATTTTATATACCGGCGCTTCGAACGGTCCGAAGATCACAGCCTCCGTATCGGCAAAATCCTTTTGCAGAAGTTCTCTCGTTCTGTCGGAAAGCCTTACCGCGGACGATGACAGCAGCGCCTCGTCCGAGGCGGAAAGCGTCAGCACCGCCAGGTCGCAGAACGGCGGAAAAACAAGCGAGCGGCGAAGCTGTATCGCGCCTTTGTAAAAGCCTTTGTAATCCTGCGCCGCGGCGAGCTTTATTACCTCCGACGACGGATTTGACGTTTGTATAACAGCCATTCCCGCATCGTCGGCGCGCCCTGCCCTGCCTA
>USKS01000163.1 GCA_900555345.1 uncultured Eubacteriales bacterium | reverse complement strand
ACGCTGCTGCATGCCGACGGTAACATCCTCGATAAGCGCGTCGGGATCAACGTTGAGACCGTACGTCTCCGAAAGCTTTATCACCTTTTCGCGGGCTTCCTTTTTGCGCAGAACACCCGCCGTTGTAGTTTCGGCGCCGAGAATTATGTTATCCAGAACGGAGAACACGTCCACGAGCTTGAAGTGCTGATGCACCATGCCGATACCCAGCGCGTTTGCGTCGTTGGGGTCTTTTATAACTACAGGCTTGCCGTTTTTGCGTATCTCGCCGCTCTCGGCCTGGTAAAGTCCGAAAAGCACCGACATAAGCGTGGATTTTCCGGCACCGTTCTCGCCCAGAAGCGCGTGGATCTCGCCGCGCCTGAGCTGAAGCGTTATATCGTCGTTCGCGCGGATGCCGGGAAACTCTTTTGTTATATGCAGCATTTCTATGATGTACGGGGACATCTCAGCCGCATCGTTTCTTACTTGCTCCATTGAAATACCTCATTTTCTTTTCCGGTTTGCCTGTCGGGGCAAAGATCGGCAGGCAGAACGGAAAAATCAGTGAAAGGGATGGCCTCTGTAAGGAGACCATCCCATGTAGATAATCAAAGATTATTTCTCAAATACGATGGTTACTTTTTCAAGATTTGCGGTAAGCCACTCGTCGTTCTCATTGCAGTTATCGGGAGTTGCGCTGTCGGGAACAATGGTGCCGTCCTTGATCTTTGCGAACAGATCGTTGTACTGGTCAACGGTGTAGTTCTTGAGGCTCCATGTATCGGTAGGAAGTCCGGTAGCGTCTTCAGCAGCGCCCAGGTTCTGAGCCTTGTCTGCAAGCTCTGCGTCCCACTTGCCGTCATAGAACTGACCGAGAACGCGCTCAACGGATACTGCGAGACCCTTGACTGCACTGGTTATAACCTGTGCGGACTCGTAAGACTGGTCAACGTCAACGCCGACGATCTTAGCATCGGGATACTCAGCAGCTGCGGACTTAACGGAGTCAAACATAGAACCGCCGCAGGAGAATACGACCTCAGTGCCGTTTGCATACCAGCCGGAGATCTGGGTCTGGAGCTCGGTGGAAGCGGAGAAGCCCTCGCCGAACTTGTAGCTGTAGTTAACGGTAACGTTAACGTTCTTTTCACGCGCAGCTGCCTCAGCGCCCTGTACGAAGCCGTAGCCGAAACGGTTGCATGCGGGGTTTGTTCCGCCGCCGCCGCCGGTGAAGCCGAGCTTGGTGTAGCCTTCCATAACGGTTGCGTAACCTGCAAGGTAGCCGGACTCCTGCTCCTTGTAAACGATAGCGGTTACGTTGGAGAGGCCGAGTGCCCAACCGTCAACGAATACGAACTTAACTTCGGGGTTCTCTTTTGCAACGGTCTCCATAGCGGTAGCCTGAAGGAAGCCGGGAGCAACGATGATCTTCGCACCGTTGTTGATAGCCTGCTTCATGGCAGCGATACGGTCGTTGTCGGAAGCGTCGGAGCCGTTTGCGGGCTGATAATACTTATAAGCAATATTATGAGCCTCTGCGTAAGCCTTTGCGCCTTCGTATGTACCCTGGTTGAAGCCTTTGTCCATAAGCTGGCCGACGTCGGTAACGACTGCGATCTCGTAGACGTCACTCTTTTTGCCGTCATCAGTCTTCTTGTCGTCTGCGGTCTTGCCGCAGCTGCAGAGAACAAGAGTTGCCAGCATCATAAGTGCCAGAACAAGTGAGAGAATTTTTTTCATAATAATCCTCCTGAAAAATTATTTGGATCTCACCTGCCTAATATTAACATATATAGAAATTAAAATCAAGTATTATGTCGAAAGTTTGTCTATATATCACAAAAAATATTAATAAAATATGTATCGTGAGGAGGTAAAAACGGGCGCGCGCGGCGGATCATACCGTCCGATACTCTCCTTAAGTAAAATGTCCGTCGCCGCAGTGCAAAAAATGCGGCAGATCCGCCGCGCGAGGGTCATGTCATCGCAAGTATCGAAGCGCCGCCGATCCGCTGCGCGAAAAGCCGGGGGACCCGAAGCGGATATGCCGCGGGACTCGAAAAGCGAAGCGGCGCCGCCGGATATTCTTCTGCCGCACCTGACGGTATGGTTCACCGAGACGAAAAAAGGCGGCGCAGCGCGCCGCCTTTTTTCGGCAAGTCACAGCAGTCCCCGCGAACGCGCCGCGGGAGCATATCATGCTTTATCTTGCCTCTATCGCTTTTATTATATTTCTTGTGTCCGTGTACCTGTCGTCCTCGCCCTCCGAGCCGAAAACGCCTATTATATAGCGCCCGCCGCGCTCGTAGAGAGTTATGAGGCAGTAGTAGTCCTCAAGGCTGCCGGTCTTCAGCCCCGTTACATACTGATTGTAAAACTCCGAGTCGGCGTGCAGCTGCTTGTTGCTGTTTTCCCAGTGGTTGGTATGCCCGCTGGCGTATGTCACGTCGTCGCTCTCAAGGCGGCTGTATTTTGTAATTATCCCGTTCTGTGCCGCCGCTGCCGATATCTTTGCCATATCCTCGAGAGTCGAGTAGTGCTCGCTGCCGCAGAAACCGTCGGGAGACGTAAAGTTCGACGAGCGGCAGCCGAGATCTTTCGCGTACGCGTTCATCTCCGAAACAAACGTATCCACCGCCTTCTGCGGCTGCATGCCGTCGTCAGCCGAAAGCTTTTTGCCGCAGGCCGCCGCAAGCACATACGCGGCGTCGTTGCCGCTTGGGAGCAACATTGCCTCTATAAGCATCTCCACGCTCAGCTTATGCCCCGGCAGGATATATGCGATGGACGAGTGCTCTTTTATGAGGCGCACCTCCTCGCCCGCCTCGACTACCGTTTCGGGGTCAAGGATCGAAAGGGCGCAAAGCGCAGTCAGAAGTTTTGTGGTGCTTGCGGGATATATTACGGAGCTTGTCCCGCTGCGCATAATGAATGCCGCGGCATCAAGATCGTACACGAACACGTCGGTGGAATATGTATTGACGCTTATAGACGGGCTGCCCGTCGTTTCCTCCGGTGCGCTGCTGTCGTCCGTGCTCTCGGGAGCAGTGGATTCAAAGGTATGCTCCGTCATTTTGTCTTTCGAAGCGGCAATGCCGCTGCATCCCGATGTCAGAAGCATCGAGAGTGCAGCGGCTGCCGCCAGAATATTCAAAAGCGTTTTTTTCATGTATAAATATCCTGCCTTTTCGGGGGAAATTTTATCTGTTGCGTATTGCGTCAATAGGCTTCTTGGAGGCTATGCGCTTTACGGGTAAGAAGCTTGCCAGCGCCGCGATCGCAATACTCAGAACAAACAGCAGTCCTATCTGGCGAACACCGAAGTGGAGCACCGTTATAAGCACGTTCATCTCGGTTCGTATAACGTGATTTATGATCGCCGTTGCCACGCCGACTCCGACTGCGGAGAGCACAAAGTTCACCAGCGCGATTATAAGGCTTTCGGAGAAGAATATACGGAAAACATCCGCTCCGCGCGAGCCGATGGCGCGCAGTATGCCTATCTCCTGTTTTTTGTGGGAAATGCTTGTCGCAATAAAGTTCGAAAGCATTATGCCCGCAAACACCGCAAAGCCGACACCTATCCAGAAGAATACCCTGGAAACGCTTTTCAGAATGCTGTTTACGGAATCAAGCTCAAAGGTTGCGGCGTTCTGAAGACTGAAGCCGACGGTATCCGTAGAGTTGACGCAGCCGTCAACAACGCTGCGGACCTCGCTCTTTTCGGCGGGCATTGCGCCGACTGCAAAGAAATACCTGCCGTTTATTCCGGTAGTAAATCTGTTGAAGATCTCCTCAGAGCAGATAACGGTTTTTTTCATGTCGGAGGAATTTTCGTCGGTTTTATAATATCCTACTATCTTATAGCCGCTGTCGTTTTCGCCGGTGTAGTAGCCATTCTTCCAAATGCCGTAGCTTGAGTCAAACGCTTTGCCGAAAAACTCCGTGGGGTCCGCGCCGCTTTCGGATGCAAGGTCGTCGCTTATAATAAGTTCTTTTTCGCCGAGGGAGGTTTTCTCACCGTTTGCCCAAACGATATTTTCGCCTTTTACCTTGTCAAGGGTGGTCATATATGTGGCATCGATCCCGCTGCCGTCACCGGAAGAGTCGAAGAAATACACCCATCCGTCGTTTATGGTGCCCACGGGAGTTTTTGCCTCCGCAATGGAGTCGAGGGAGCCGCTGCCGACCATGGCAACGCCCGTAAGACTGTATGTTATCATGCTGCCGTATTCCTCGGCAAGCGCGTATTTGACCAATTTGTCGGCGTTGCTGTCGCCTGCGGTGTTCTCTTTGAGAATGCTGTAGCGGGAAGTGTCAACGCCCGTG
>USKS01000162.1 GCA_900555345.1 uncultured Eubacteriales bacterium | reverse complement strand
CAGATGTGTATAAGAGACAGGCCAAGCTGAAGACCCTGCTCATTGAAAAGCGCTTCGTCGGCGGCGTTTGCCTCAACGAAGTCTGCATACCCACAAAAACGCTGCTCAATTCCGCAAAGATATACGAAAGCGCGCTGCACGGCGACGCTTTCGGCGTAAGCGTTTCCGGCGCGTCCATTGACCACGCCAAGGTGGTTGACAGAAAAGACAAGGTCGTAAAGACACTTGTAGGCGGCGTAGGCGCGAAAATGCGCGCGGCAAAAGTTGAGGTCATAGATGCCTCAGCCGTTATAAAAGGCAAATGCGCAGAGGGCTTTACCGTCAGCGCAAAAGATACGGACTACACCGCACGGCGTCTTCTTATCTGCACGGGCAGCGAAGCCTCGGTCCCCCCGATCCCCGGGCTGAGAGAAGCCGTTTCGGACGGACTCGCAATGACGAACCGCGAAATTCTCGATCTCAGAGTCGTGCCGAAGCATCTGTGCGTTATAGGCGGCGGAGTTATAGGTCTTGAGACGGCATCGTATTTCAGAACGGTAGGCTCTGAGGTCACCGTTATCGAAATGCTTGACAAGATCGCAGGTCCCACCGACCGCGAAATTTCCGAAATTCTCAAGAAGAACCTTGAGAAAAAGGGCATAAAGTTCATTCTCGGCGCAGGCGTTTCAAAAGTCAGCGGCAAATACGGCGCGGGACATCTTGAATATAAGCTCGGCGACGAAGTACACGGTCTTGACTGCGACGCGGTGCTTGTAAGCACCGGCAGACGCGCAAGGACCGCGGGCATCGGACTTGAGAGTGTCGGCGTTCTCACGGAGCGCGGCGCGATAAAGGTCACCGAGTGCGGACGCACCTCCGTGCCCGGCATATGGGCGGCGGGCGACGTTAACGGCCGCAGCATGCTGGCGCACACCGCATACCGCGAGGGCGAAGCCTGCATAAACGACATGATGGGCCGCCGCGACGCCGTCGACTACCGCGCTATCCCCGCGGTCATATACACAAAGCCGGAGGTCGGCACTGTGGGCGAAACGCTTGAAAGCGCGAAAAAGCTCGGCATAAACGCATCCGAGCATACGCTGAGTCTCAGATACAGCGGCAGATACGTTGCCGAAGTTGAGGGCGGCGACGGTATCGTGAAGATCATTACCGACGACGACCACGGCACTATCATCGGAGTACACATGATAGGCTCGTATGCCTCCGAGATCATATACGGTGCTGCCGCAATGGTCGCAGGGGAGAAGAGAGTCAGCGACGTAAAGCGTCTCGTGTTCCCGCACCCCACCGTGTGCGAGGTCATCAGAGAAGCCATGTTCACCATCTGAAAAGCAATTTCGAATATAATACGAAAAGGAGATTTCCGTTATGCCTAAGAGCCAATACATAAGCCCCGAAAAAGCCTTTGAAAAGGGCTATCTCACATTTGACAAAATCCCGCTGTGCCAGTACTCCAAAACTCTGGCGCAGGAAAAGAAGCTTTACACCAAAGAAGATTTTCTCCGCATTTACCGCGATATGCGCATTATCCGTGAGTTTGAGACAATGCTCAACGAGATAAAGACAAAAAGCGTATACAACGGCGTTGAATATCACAACCCCGGCCCCGCGCACCTTTCCATCGGTCAGGAAGCAAGCGCAGTCGGTCAGGCATACTGCCTTGACATCAACGACTTTACCTTCGGCTCGCACCGCAGCCACGGCGAAATTCTCGCCAAAGGTCTTTCCTCCATCTATAAGCTGGATGATACCGAGCTTTACGATATCATGAAAGAGTTTCTGGGCGGAAACATCCTGCGCGTTGTCGAAGAGCGTCAGGAGAAGAAGGGCGACGTTAAGGACCTTGCGATAGACTTTCTGCTTTACGGCGCGCTTGCCGAAATATTTGCCCGCACCACAGGCTTCAACCGCGGTCTCGGCGGATCCATGCACGCATTCTTCATCCCCTTCGGAATTTTCCCCAACAACGCGATCGTAGGCGGCGCGGCTCCCGTTGCTCTTGGTGCCGCTCTTTATAAGAGATCTAACCACAAAAAGGGCATCGTTATCGCCAACTCCGGCGACGGCGCTCTCGGCCGCGGCCCCGTGCTTGAGGCTATCAATATGTCCACCATGGACCAGATCACAAAGCTGTGGGGCATGGACGGCAAGTACGACGACGGCGGTATGCCTATTCTGTTCAACGTGTTCAACAACTTCTACGGCATGGGCGGTCAGACAAGAGGCGAGACCATGGGCTGGGATGTTGCCGCACGTCTGGGCGCGGGCTTCAACCCCGAAATGCTGCACGCCGAAAAGGTCAACGGATACGATCCTCTCGCAGTTATCGACGCAACGACCCGCAAGAAAAAGCTGCTCACCGAGGGCAAGGGTCCCGCACTGCTTGAGGTCGCAACATACCGCGTAAGCGGACATTCCCCCTCCGACTCCTCCACATACAGAAGCGCCGAAGAGATAGAAGAGTGGACAAACTTCTGCCCCATCGCCGCATACCGCAAAAAGATGGTAGAGGGCGGCATCGCAACGGACGAAGAGTTCGCCGCAATTGAGGAAAGCATCATAAAGAGAGTTACAAAGATCTGCGCTCTCGCGACCGATCTTGACATCTCCCCCAGAATGGATCTTGACAAAACTCCGGATATGATCTCCTCCATCATGTTCTCCAACGGACACGTTCCGTCAATGGATCCCACCCGCGAGCCCGAAGTGCTTGCACCCAAAGAGGATAACCCGAGAGTAAAGCAGCTCGCACAGCGCAGCCGCTGGGCATTCGACGAATCCGGCAAGCCCCTGCCCAAGATAAAGCAGTTCGGCATCCGCGACGGTCTCTTTGAGGCTATATACGATAAGTTCTACGAAGATCCCACCCTCATCGCATACGGTGAAGATAACCGTGACTGGGGCGGCGCGTTTGCGGTATACCGCGGACTCACCGAGGCTCTTCCCTATCACCGTTTCTTCAACGCTCCAATTTCCGAGGCCGCGATTGTCGGCTCCTCCGTCGGCTACGCAATGGCAGGCGGACGCGCTATCGTTGAGCTTATGTACGCGGACTTTATTGGCTGCGCGGGCGACGAAATATTCAACCAGCTTTCAAAATGGCAGTCCATGTCCGCAGGCATTCTCAAAATGCCCGTTGTGGTCCGTGTTTCCGTCGGCTCCAAGTACGGCGCACAGCACAGCCAGGACTGGACGGCGCTCTGCGCTCACATCCCCGGACTGAAAGTATGCTTCCCCGCGACCCCTTACGACGCAAAGGGACTTATGGCAGCGGCGCTGAACGGCACCGACCCCGTTATATTCTTTGAAAGCCAGAGAATTTACGACAAGGGCGAAGAATTCCACGCAGGCGGAGTTCCCGCCGAGAGCTACGAGGTTCCCTTCGGCGAGCCCGACGTTAAGCGCGAAGGTAAGGACGTTACGATCCTGACAATCGGTGCAGTTCTCTACCGTGCAATGGAAGCTGCCGACAAGCTGCAGAAAGAGTACGGCATCTCCGCAGAGATCATCGACGCGCGCTCCATCGTTCCCTTCAACTACGAAAAGGTCATAGAGAGCGTTAAGAAGACGGGACGCATCGTTATCGTCGGCGACGCCTGCGACCGCGGAAGCATCATGCGCGACATGGCGTCCAACATTGCAGAGATGGCGTTTGACTACCTCGATGCTCCTCCGGCAGTCTTCGGCTCCCGCAACTGGATAACCCCCGCCTTTGAGTTTGAGAAGTACTTCTTCCCTCAGGCTGACGGTATTATCGACGTTATAAGCGAAAAGCTTCTCCCCCTGCCCGGCAGAGTCTGCACGATAAACGAGACAGAGCTTGAGCATATGGAAAGAAGCAAGAAGGGTCTTTGATATAATACTCAAATACCCGCAAAGCTAAGAGTGACGCCCGCCGGACAGAGATTTGTCCGGCGGGCAAAGGACCAAAGTGCTTTTGGTTAAGCTGCTGCTCGAAAATCCATCGATTCTGATCCTCGATGAACCAACCAACTATCTGGATCACGAGCATATCGTGTGGCTCACCAGATACCTTCAAAACTACGAGAATGCTTTTATTCTCGTTTCACATGATGTAGAATTTTTAAACTCCGTAGTTAATGTAATATATAATTTGGACGGCGGCAATCTCACTCGCTACACGGGCGATTACGAGAACTTCCGCCGTATGTACGAAATTCAGAAAGCACAGGAAAAAGCCGCTTACGAACGCCAGCAGGCGGAAATCGAAAAACTTGAGGACTTCATTGCCAGAAATAAAGCCCGCGTTGCGACACGCGGCATGGCAAACTCCCGTCAGAAACAGCTTGATAAGATGGAGATACTCGAGCGTCCGACCGAAAAGATTAAGCCGGAATTTAACTTCCTTATGGCACGCAC
>USKS01000161.1 GCA_900555345.1 uncultured Eubacteriales bacterium | reverse complement strand
ACGTTATAGTGCTTGCCGGATTTATGAGTATCCTCAGCGCCTCGTTTATAAAACGCTTTGAAAACCGCATTATAAACGTGCATCCGTCGCTTATCCCGTCGTTTTGCGGAAAGGGCTTTTACGGTCTGCGCGTGCATCGCGCAGCGCTTGACTACGGTGTAAAGGTGACCGGGGCGACGGTGCATTTCGTAAACGAGATACCTGACGGCGGAAAGATCATTATGCAAAAGGCGGTGGACATCCTTGACGGCGACACGCCGGAAACGCTGCAGCGGCGCGTTATGGAAAACGCGGAATGGATAATTCTTCCGCTTTCTCTTGAAAAAGTCTGCATGGAAATAAAGGAGAAAAAGACGAATGGAGCCGTATAAAACCGAAAAAATCGCCTCTGCCGTCGGCAGAAGCAGCTATCCCGGACGCGGGATCATAGTCGGCACATCGCCCGACGCAAAATATGCCGCCGCGGCATATTTCATAATGGGCAGAAGTGAAAACAGCCGCAACAGGGTCTTCAGAAAATTTGAAGGCGGCGTGCGTACCGAACCGTTTGACGCATCAAAAATCACAGACCCGTCGCTTATTATTTATAATGCCGTGCGCAGTTTGGAAAACTGCCTTATAGTAACAAACGGCGACCAGACGGATACCGTATACGACGGCATAAGCGCAGGTTTGGGCTTTGCAGAGGCGCTGAGGACGCGCACTTTTGAGCCAGACTGCCCGAACTTTACACCGAGAATAAGCGCAGCGCTGTATTTCGGCGGCGGATTTTGCTACGACATGAGCATACTTAAAAGTATAGACCCCGAGGGCTCGGACTGCTGCCGATTTACGTATTCATATCCTGCTATGGCGGGAGGGGGACACTTTATCCACACCTACGCAGGCGACGGAAGCCCGCTGCCCACGTTCTGCGGCGAGCCCGAGCGCGTGTATATTCCCGATACTGCAGATGCGCTTGCCGATGCCGTTTGGCAAAGCCTTGATGACGAAAACAAAATTTCGCTGTATGTCCGCTATACGGATATTGCAAGCGGAGAATATACGGAAAAGATCATAAACAAAAACATATAACGAAAGGCGCAGACATGAAAGAATTTGAGCTGAAATACGGCTGCAACCCCAATCAGAAGCCCGCACGTATTTATATGGAGGACGGCAGCGATCTGCCTGTGGAAATTCTTAATTCCCGTCCCGGATACATAAATTTTCTCGATGCTTTCAACTCATGGCAGCTTGTGCGCGAGCTTAAGGAGGCTACGGGGCTTCCCGCTGCGGCATCCTTCAAGCATGTAAGCCCCACAAGCGCCGCAGTGGGCACTCCGCTGTCGGAAAAGCTTAAAAAAGCCTGCTTTGTTGATGACATTGAAGATCTTGAATCCTCTCCTCTCGCCTGCGCATACGCCCGCGCCAGAGGCTGCGACCGTATGTGCTCCTTCGGCGACTGGGCGGCTCTTTCGGATGTGTGCGACAAAAAGACCGCAGAGCTATTGCGCCGCGAGGTCTCCGACGGAATAATTGCCCCGGGATATGAGCCCGAGGCGCTTGAAATACTGAAATCCAAGCGCGGCGGCGCGTACAACATTGTAAAGATCGATCCGGACTACACTCCCGCTCCCATAGAAAAGAAGCAGGTTTTCGGCATTACCTTTGAGCAGGGCAGAAACAATTTCAAAATTGACGAGCACCTTCTTGAGAATATAGTGACCGAAAACAAAAACCTGCCGGAGGCTGCCGCGCGCGACCTTGTAATTTCGCTTATAGTGCTGAAATATACGCAGTCAAACTCCGTTTGCTACGCTTACGACGGTCAGGCGATAGGCGTCGGCGCGGGGCAGCAGTCAAGAGTGCACTGCACGCGTCTTGCGGGCTCCAAGGCAGACACATGGTTTCTGCGCCAGCATGACAAGGTTCTGGCTCTGCCTTTTCTTGATACGCTGCGCCGCCCCGAGCGCGATAATGTCATCGACGGATATATAAACCGCAACGAAGAGGACGTTTGTGCCGACGGTGTATGGCAGAAATATTTCAAAACAAGGCCGGAGCCGCTGACTGAGGGCGAGATACGGGAATATCTTTCTTCGCTTTCCGGAGTGAGCCTCGGTTCGGACGCTTTCTTCCCCTTTGACGACAACATAAAGCGCGCGCTGAAAAGCGGCGTTTCGTATATCGCCGAGCCGGGCGGCTCTATCCGCGACGACGCGGTCATAGAATGCTGCAATGAGCACAATCTGGTAATGGTGTTTACGGGTATGCGCCTGTTCCACCACTGATACGGCTTCGAAACGCGAAAGCTTACCGTGCGTTACGTCAGCTCAAAATCTGCATGCGAAAGGATCTGCAAAAGTATGAAAATAATGGTGATCGGCAGCGGCGGGCGCGAGCACGCCATAATCAAAAAGCTGAAAGAGAGCCGCAGGGTCGGTGAAATATACGCTCTGCCGGGAAACGGCGGCATTGCGCGCGACGCCGTATGCGTTGATATAGGCGCAAAGGATATAGATGCGCAGGTGCGCTTTGCCGTTGAAAACGGCATTGATTTTGCCGTTGTTGCCCCGGACGATCCGCTTGTGCTCGGCGCAGTTGACAGACTGAACGATGCCGGCATACCCTGCTTCGGTCCGAATAAGGCTGCTGCGGCAATTGAGGGCAGCAAGGTCTTTGCAAAAAGCCTCATGAAAAAATACGGTATTCCCACGGCGGCGTACGAGGTTTTCGACGATCCCGCCGAGGCGGTCGCATACCTTGAGGGTGCAAAATATCCCGCCGTCATCAAAGCCGACGGACTTGCTCTCGGCAAGGGCGTTATCATCGCCGAGAGCTTTGAGGAGGCAAAAGCCGCGGTTCGCTCCGTTATGGAGGAAAAGCGCTTCGGCGAAAGCGGCTCGAAAATAGTTATAGAAGAATTTCTGCGCGGGCCGGAGGTTTCCGTGCTTGCATTTACAGACGGAAAAACCGTTGTACCCATGGTATCCTCCATGGATCACAAGCGCGCCCTTGACGGCGATCTCGGTCCCAACACCGGCGGCATGGGCACGGTGGCACCCAACCCTTACTACACAAAAAACATTGCGGACGAATGTATGAACTCCATATTTATGCCCACGGTACGCGCCATGTGCGCCGAGGGACGTCCCTTCAGGGGCTGCCTGTATTTCGGACTCATGCTTACGGAAAACGGTCCCCGGGTTATAGAATACAACTGCCGTTTCGGAGATCCCGAGGCACAGGTGGTGCTTCCTCTGCTGGACTGTGATCTTCTTGAGGTCATGACCGCCGTAAGCGAGGGGCGGCTTGCCGATGCCGACGTGCGCATAAGGGACGGCTGCGCCGCCTGCGTTATCGTGGCGTCCGGCGGGTATCCCGGCAAGTACCAAACCGGATACGAAATATCTGTTCCGGAGGATGCTGCCGACAGCATAATTTATGCCGGCGTGAGGGCGTCGGGAGATAAAATCTTCACAAGCGGCGGCAGAGTTCTCGGCGTTACGGCAACGGCAAAAACCCTGAAAGAGGCGCTTGACGAGGCTTACGCCAAGGCGGCAAAAGTAAAGTTTGAAAATGCATTCTATCGCAGGGACATCGGCAAAAAGGCGCTTTGCGCCGCGGAGGCGAAATAATGGTATACCGTGTATTTACCGAAAAGAAAAAAGAGTTTGCCGAAGAGGCGGCGTCGCTGCTTTCGGATATAAACACTCTTTTGGGCATCTGCAGCATTACGGGCGTGCGCGTAGTCAACCGCTACGACGCAGAGGAGATCGACGGGGAGCTGTTTGCCTATGCCGAAAAAACGGTTTTCTCCGAGCCGCAGACCGACACCGTATGCCGCGAGCTTGACACAAACGGAGACGCGGCGTTCGCCGTGGAGTATCTGCCCGGGCAGTTCGACCAGCGTGCAGACAGCGCCGCGCAGTGCATACAGTTGATCTCGCAGAAAAAACGTCCCGTTGTCCGCACGGCAAAGGTGTATATCCTTTCCGGCCGTCCCACGGCAGAGGAGATCGAAGCGGTTAAAAAATACGTTATAAATCCCGTTGAGTCAAGAGAGGCGGGCTTTTGCCTTCCGGAGACCCTGAAAACAGAATACAGCGCCCCCACAACCGTTGCAGCGATAGACGGTTTTACGTCGCTTGACCGTGCGGGGATTGAAAGCTTTATAAAAGAATACGCTCTTGCAATGGACGCGGACGACGCCGCGTTTACTCAGGAATATTTCCGAAAAGAGGGGCGCGACCCCACCGTAACGGAGATCCGCATGATCGACACATACTGGTCGGATCACTGCCGTCATACAACGTTTACCACACGCATAAACAACATCACATTTGAGGACGAAACGCTCCGCGCGGCATACGAACTGTCTCTTATACACATCTCCGAGCCCACGAGACTAAGGCGAATCTCGTATG
>USKS01000160.1 GCA_900555345.1 uncultured Eubacteriales bacterium | reverse complement strand
GTGTGAAGGGGCTACTTACGGAAAAGTAGTCCCTTCACGTCCTTCTCTCTTACGTTCGGCAAGCTGGCTACAAAGTCTGAAATGCTTTGCAAAGAAACTGAAAGTCAGCAGTTTCAAAACTTCGGCGGGTGCGAGCGGGCGTCGGACGAGTGAGCGTGGAGCGAGTGGGCGGCGGTTGCGGGCGGCACAGAGGCACAGCTGCGCGAAATCCGTGGATGCTTACGGAAAAGCAGTCCCTTTATGTCCTTCTTACCTTCGTTCGGCAAACTGCCCCAAAAGTTCGAATTGCTTTCCCGATTTCGAAGTGCCGAAAGCCTACGCCCATCCGCGGCGGCGCGCAAAATTCGCCGAGCAATGGCAAAAAGTCTTGCTTATCCGAAAAATTACCTGTATAATTGTTATAGTAAAAACGGCTCTGCGAGCCTTGCTGTGCCGAATGCCCGATACCGGCGACGCCCCGACGTTTTTATAGGCTTTTTCCTATGCCGGGATCTGCAGATATTGCAGTGCAGATCGGCCGCGGCGCCGATGCCGCGCATTCCGCAGCAGTATTTCGGAGGACTTTACACCATGATCACAAAGCATCTCGGCGAATTTTCCGGCACGGATACGGAAAAGATCCGCGCGGCGGCTGCGTTTCTGCGCAAGCATCCGCACAGCACCCTTTACATTGCTCCCGGGGTATACAATATCACCGGCGCCGACGAAAAAAAGCTGTATTTTGATATAATAGAGGCAAAGCACGGCATTGCCCCGCAGCTCTACACTATGAACAGAGATTTCAGGTATTCACGTCTTCTGGATCTTGACGGTGCCTGCCATGTAAGGGTTTTTGCGTACGGCGCGCTCTTCATGCTTGACGGTTTTTTCGAGCCTGTTTCCATCCGAAACTGCCGCAATGTCGAAATTCGCGGACTCACGATAGACTGGCTGCGCAAGCCTTTCAGCCGCGCGAAAGTCATTAACTCGTATTCAGAGGACGGCGCAAACTATCTGCGCGTACGTTTCAGAGAGGATATGCCCGATACCTTCACCTGCCTGCGCACGGCGTACTGCTCCCCGCAAAACGGAGTGCTTAGCTACGACACGTTCTATGTGCGGGAGATCCTTCGGGAGAGCGGTAAAAATTTTCTCCTCAGGATCACAAACGCGCCCACTGAAAATATCGTCGGATGCGATCTGTACGTCGGGCACTTCTTCCACTCGCGCCCTGCGGTGCTCGTGCAGGACTCTGCCGACGTCGTACTGAAGGACATCTGCATAAATTCCCACCCGGGCATGGGCATCACGGCGCATCTTTCGGAAAACATCACCCTTGACGGTGTGCGAATCGTACCATCCCGCGGAGACAGGATATCCACCGACACCGATGCCACTCATTTCGTTTCGTGCAGAGGGCGGCTTGACATATACGGCTGCGTTTTCGAGGGTCAGGGGGACGACGCCGTTAATGTCCACACATACTATCACGCCTACGAGCCGCTTGGCAGCGGTAATTTCAGGCTTCGCTGCCTTGCGGCGGACGGCACGCATACGGCCGCCGTCGATCTTCCGCGCCGCGGAGACGTTATGTGCGCCGTGAGGCGCGGCACGCTCGCGCAGGAAATGTGCTTTACCGTCACAAAAAGCAGCGACAACGGTGACGGGACGTGCACCGTAAGGCTTGACGGCGGAGAGCTGCCCGACGGGGACGAATACTATCTCGCAAATATCAGTGCCTGCCCCGATTTTCTGTTTGCCGACTGCAAGGTTTCAAACAATTTTGCCAGAGGGGTGCTTATAAAAACAAAGCGTGCTGAGGTCTGCGGATGCACATTTGAAAACACTCACTCCGCCGCAGTCAGGGTCTCCGCCGAGGAAAGCTGGGGAGAAGGCATTTCGGCAGAGGACGTTCGTATTCACGACAACGTTTTCATAAACTGTGCCCGACAGGTGGGCCCCGCCGGCGGTCGCGGCGTTTACGGATTCAAAGACAGGCGAGGGCGAACAGATAGGCAGCGTACGCGTATATAACAATACAGTCATCGGCAGCGGTGATGTGCCGGATTTCTATCTGAAAAATGTCAGAGAGCCGCGCATTGATGACAATGTGTCCGCTTACGCGGCGAAAAAATAATATGCGGCACATCCCGCGAAAAACATAAACAAGGAGCATTTTCAAAATGGAAGATCTTTTTGAAAAGGCGCAGATGAGCGCCGAATACATAAAGGCGCACACCGCCATGCGCCCGAAGACAGCAGTGGTGCTGGGGTCGGGACTTGGCAGCCTTTGTGCGGAGTTTACGGACACGGTCGAAATACCGTACTGTGAAATCCCGCATTTTCCCGTGTCCACGGTCGCGGGGCACAAAGGCGCCCTGCTTTGCGGAAAGCTAGGCGAAAAAGAGGTCTTCGCCCTTGAGGGACGCTTTCATTTCTATGAGGGCTATACCATGAAAGAGGTCTGCTATCCCTTTTATGTCCTGAAGCTTCTGGGCGTTGAAAACGTGGTGCTGACAAATGCCTGCGGCGGCATCAACCGTGATTTCGCACCGGGCACACTTATGCTTATATCCGATTTTATAAACATGATGGGTACAAATCCGCTTATAGGGCAAAACGATGAGCGTTTCGGTCCCCGTTTTCCCGATATGACCGAGCCGTACAGTACGGAGCTGCGTGAGCTTGCGCGGCGTGTGGCGGACGATATGGGCATCAAATATAAAGAAGGCGTTTATATGGGCTTTTCGGGTCCATGCTATGAGACCGCTGCCGAGATACGCGCATTTGCGATGATGGGGGCAGACGCCGTCGGCATGAGCACCGTGCCCGAGACCATCGTTTGCAATTATATGGGCATGAAGGTGCTGGCGGTCAGCTGCATTACGAATATGGCGACGGGAATACAAAGTGTAAAGCACAGCCACGCTCGCGTTCTGGAAATTGCAGAGCGGGCGGGCGAGACCATGAGCCGCTGGCTCGCCGCAGTCATTGAGAAAATGTAGAAATCACGGTGGCTCACCGACTGCCCCCGACACAGTATCGCCAAGGGCGCAAGGCGCGCGGCGGAGAATAGCAAGAAGACTTTGCGATCTAAGAACTCTCGCACAAAGTTGCGTAGCAGTACAGGGCGCAGACTGCGCGCGACCCGGATGAAACGCTGTCCCGAAGACGGCGAATCGGATGAGCGACCGCTGCACGCTGCATGGCGGTGTTCGCTACCCATTTCAAAGCCGTCGGCTTCGGATAAGCAAAAAAGAGCCTCCCTCTGGAGGCTCTTTTAACATATTGATATGATTACTGTGCTGCGGTGACGATCTTGTCAAACTTTTCGGGCACAAGGGATGCGCCGCCGATAAGACCGCCGTCCACATTGTACTTGCCGAGAAGCTCTGCCGCGTTGCCGTCGTTCATGCTGCCGCCGTACTGGATGGTAACAGCCTCGGAAACGTCCTTTCCGTAAAGGCCCGCAAGAACGCCGCGGATTATGCCGCAAGCCTCGTCTGCCTGCTCGGGTGTTGCTGTGAGTCCCGTACCTATTGCCCATACAGGCTCGTACGCGATGATGATATTCTTCATATCCTCGGCGCTGACGCCTGCAAGATCAAGCTTTGTCTGCATGGAGACGATCTCCTCGGTGATGCCGCTCTGTCTCTCTGCCAGGACCTCGCCGACGCAAAGGATAACCTTGAGACCTGCTGCGAGAGCAGCCTTCAGTCTCTTATTGACGGTCTCGTCGGTCTCGCCGAAATACTGTCTTCTTTCGCTGTGGCCGATAATTACGTACTCGGCGCCGCACTCAAGAAGCATTGCTGCGGAAATTTCACCTGTGAAGGCGCCCTTTGCCTCAAAATGTACGTTCTGCGCGCCGATCTTTACCGCCGTGCCCTTTGCAGCCTCAACTGCGGGAGCTATGTCCACGAAGGGAACGCACAGAATTACGTCGCAGCCGTTCTTGCCTGCGGTGAGCTCTGCGGTCTTTTTAACTGCGGCGACCGCCTCGGATGGGGTCATGTTCATTTTCCAGTTTCCGGCGATAACCGCCTTGCGTGTTGCTTTGTTCATATCAAAACACCTCTTTAATATTGTATCAAACATAAGGCGGACGGAGCATTGTCCGTCCGCGCCGTGTATCGGAAATTACTTGTCCTGGAGGCAAGCGATGCCGGGAAGCTCCAGTCCCTCGAGGAATTCGAGAGAAGCGCCGCCGCCGGTGGAGATGTGAGTCATCTTATCGGCATAGCCGAGAGCCTCAACTGCTGCAGCGGAGTCGCCGCCGCCGATGATGGAGACCGCGCCGGACTCTGCAACTGCCTTTGCAACGCTGCGTGTACCGGAAGCGAAGTTCTCCCACTCGGAAACGCCCATAGGTCCGTTCCATACAACGGTGCCTGCGCCGATGATAGTCTTGGAGAACAGCTCCTGAGTCTTTTCACCGATGTCAAGACCCATCCAG
>USKS01000159.1 GCA_900555345.1 uncultured Eubacteriales bacterium | reverse complement strand
GCGTACGACTCCTCCAGCGCCTTTGCTGCCTGTATCTTTTCGGCGGCGGTGGATATTCGCATTGCCTCCGCTTCCTTCTCCTTGAGGGCAGCGTCGGACATGGCGATCTTCATCTTTGCTTCGTTTTCACCCTGGATAGCTACGGAGTCCGCCTCGGATACCTTGATACGCTGATCCATCTGGGCGTTTGCCTCACCGATAGAACCGTCGCGTTCCTTTTCGGCAACGCTGCGTTTTGCGTCGTTGATAGCTTTTGCTGCAGCCTCTTTACCGAGAGCCGCGATATATCCGGATTCGTCGCTTATATCCGTAACGTTTACGTTTATAAGCCTGAGACCTATCTTTTTAAGCTCGGTCTCAACGTTGTTGCTCACTGCCGCAAGGAATTTGTCGCGGTCGGTATTGATTTCCTCAATATCCATTGTCGCAATGATAAGACGGAGCTGACCGAAGATAATATCCTTTGAAAGCTCCTGTATCTCGGAAAGCTTCAGCCCGAGAAGACGCTCTGCCGCGTTCTGCATAACTCCGGGCTCCGTGGAGATACCTACGGTAAAGCGGGAGGGAACATCTATACGGATGTTCTGACGGGACAGTGCGCTTTTCAAATCAACCTGAATGGATATGGGGGTCAGATCGAGAAATTCGTAGGACTGGAACACGGGGATAACGAACGAAGCGCCGCCGTGGATACATTTAGCGCTGCGCGCCGAGCCGTCCTTGTTTTTACCTACGGAACCGTAGATGACCATGATCTTGTCCGAGGGGCATTTTTTGTAGCGCGAGCATATCCACATGATAAACGAGAACGCCACAAGTGCCAGGACGCTGATGAGAATGATGGTTTGAGAAGACATTTGTTTTCCTCCTGTAAAAATGTATGTCTAAGCTACTTTTTCTTAATGATAAGTGTGTCTTTTGAGCTTATGCCGATGACGATGACCTCGCAGCCGGTAGAGAGCGGAGCGTCGGAATCGGTGACGGCGTCAAACTCCGAGTATGTGCCCTGAACGGTCACATTTACTTTTCCGCGACCGCTGCGGTTTGCGGGGACGGTGAGATATACCGTTCCGCTCTGTCCAAGCGCGTTGCGGATGTCGATGGTGCCGTCGCTCTGCAGCCGCATTGCGGCGCGGATGAGAAACGCTATGAGAAGCATTACGGCAAAGCCTGCGACAAACGCGACGGAGAGGGATATAATGTGGTCAAGTCCCGCCGCGTCAAGCACAACGCCTACCCAGCCGAACACCGCAAAGAAGGATATGATTGTGCGGAATGTGAATATGCGCAGCCCGTACGAGCCTGTGGGATCGTGATCTCCTCCGGCTTCGTTCTCTCCGTATATGCCGTCGCCGTGAACGTCGCCGACGTCGTGATCAAAACCGCAGTCGTGACCGCCGATGTCGTGGTCGAATCCGCAGTCGTGACCGCCTATGTCGTGATCGAATCCCACGTCGTGACCGCCTATGTCGTGATCGAATCCCACGTCATGACCGCCGATATCGTGGTCAAAGCCGCAGTCATGGTCTCCGATGTCGTGATCTCCGCCGACGTCGCTGTCTCCGCCGTGATCGCCCATGCCGATAAACGACAGTATCGTCTGTATCAGCAGAATGATCGTTGCGGGAACGGCAATGCAGCACAGGACCTGTGAAAACAGGCTCATAGAGTCCCACCAGTTTGCCAATTGTAACACCTCCGATAGTATTATCAGTTCAGTCGAAAATTATAGATTTGTGAAAGTATGAGCCGCAGCACAAGACCATGCATCTGCGGGGGAACCCAGAAGGCAAGCGCACGAGCGCGTAGTATTGCGCCTGCGAAATGCCTGCGTGAAGGGAAGCGCCGCGCGGCCGTCACACCCTTTATATATCAAGCGCCGAGGCAAGCTCAAGCGCGCGCCGCCGCGCTTCGGATGCCATATGGGCGTACGCCATGACCCGAAGAACTTCGTACAGCCGCTTTGCGTCGCCGCTTGTTTGCACTCCTGCTTCGCCGAAGCCTGTGCAGCCCTCGGCTGCCGCTTTGTCTACCGCGGAAGCGTCAAGGCTTTCGCAGCTTTCAAGAGTCGCCGCGGTGTCTACGTATCTGTGATAAAGCTCGTCGTCAGGTATAAGATCGTCGCTTTCGTCGCTGAGAGAGCCGTTTATATAAGAGAGCAGGGCGGTTATGTGCTCTATCTGCAGTGTCTGCCGCAGCATATTTATGATAACTATACGCGCAAACTGCCTTGAAGAATACACTCTGCGCTGCGGCGGGGAGACAAATCCGCGCTTTACCCAGTTCTGTATGACGTACGGCTCAAGACCCGTCATTGAGGACACCTGCGAAAGTGCAATGCCGCCGCCGGCAAATATGCCCGCAAACAGCGTGCGCGACGCTCCGACTTCGAGCTTTGATGTTTCAATTACCGTGCCCGGAAAGCATGCCGACATATTGCACCTCCTTCATGAGTTTACTTGATTGTATCACATGGTCACGTGATTGTCAAGAGGGGCGGCAAATATTTTTCAAATTTTGTTCGGTAAATTTATCCTTGCGGGGCGAATATGAAAAAACCGCATTTTTGCAAAGGCAAAAACGCGGTTTCGATGCTTTTTAAAATCAGAAATACTGTTCCATAATCTTCGTATAGATCTCTGTCTCGGCTCCCGCTATCTGTGAGGCGAGCCTTGCAAGCTGGCGGCAGACGGGGAACTCCGTATAGTAGTGTCCTGCGCAGAAAACGTTGATGCCCGCTTCGACAGCGTCGATGCCGTCGTTATATCCGGCTTCTCCCGTCACCAAAGTGTCTGCGCCGCGTGCTTTGGCGGCGCTTATAAAATCGTCGCCGCGCCCGCCTACGACTGCTATCTTTCGAACGGGACGGCAGATATAAGCGGTGACTGTCGGCGCGCCGAGGCTCTTCTTTATATGCTCGGCAAAATCTTTTGCGTCATGTATGTCACTTTCTCCCATTCGCCCGAGTTCAGGCTCCTCGTCCGTGCCGAATACGCGCACATCGGAAAGCCCGAGCGCTTCCGCAAGCGCGTCGTTGACGCCGCCGGCGCCCGCGTCCATGCGGGTGTGCATGGAGATGACTGAAAGACCGTTTTTTACAGCGTATATGACCCGATCGGAGCAGAAATCTCCTTCGGCAACGCTTCTGAGCGGGCGAAATATCATGGGATGATGGGCGAGCACCGTGTCAAAGCCGTTCTGTGCCGCATAGTGCAGCACATCGGCTGTGGCGTCAAGTGCGCACAAAACGCGCTTTACCTGTGCGCCCCGGTCGGCGCAGCACATAAGCCCGTCGTTATCCCACTCGCAGCGCAGACTGTCGGGATAAAGCTCTCTGAGGTTGTTCCAAAAGCTTTCTATGTTCATGTTTTTCTCCTTTTCGGTGCTTTGCGTCCGCTTATGGCGGCGGTTGACAAAAATCGCTGTCAGTGCTGAATATGGGGTTCGGTGCTTATGCCGTGGGCGGCAAAAACGCTTGTCTGCGGGCCGCACCGATGAATACCATGTCAAACACGGGAGCTGTGGAAACTCGCCGCCGAGCATTGCGTCAAACACGTCAGTCAATTGCAGGGCGGGCAGTGCCGACGAATAACGTGGCAACCACGTCAGTCGATTGCGGAGCGAGTCATGCTGACGAATATCGCGGCAGGTACGCCGTCATCCTGCAAAGCGGACGTGCGCCGTATTATTCCTGTGCTGTGCCGATCGCGCCGCGCTGTATTTCATAAAGCTCGCGCAGCATCTGCTCGTCCGCATCGCAAGACTCGCCTCCGCGCCGCTTACCCGCCATTGCTTTTTCCAAACGGCGTATTTCCTTATCAACAAGCGCGCCGTAAAGGGGGGAGCGGCGTATAGCTTCGCCCTCGGTGCCGACTGTTGCCTCCGCCGCGGAGATTTCATAAGGCTTTTTGCAAAAACGGCACACAATGCACTGGTAAAGCTTTCCCGCGGCCTGCGCCGTGCCGCCGTCAGTTATTTCAAACCCGTTTTTTGCGAGATACTGTCTCAGCTCCGCAACGGCGGACATGGGCTGAAGTATAAGGCGGGGGCTGTGCCCGCTTTCCGCGTTTTTCAGCCTGGGATCGTCGATAATTCGCGCAATAAGCTCGCCGCCCATGCCGCATATTACAATATCGGTAACGTCCGTGAGCGGCACGCCGCAAAGACCGTCGGTGAGATAGAAGTCGATGCTGTCGCCGAGAGAGTATGCCTCGGCGTTTATTCGCGCCCTTTCAAGCGGACCTTCGTTTATATCGGTGGCTGCGGCACTGCGTACTTTTCCGCTTTTCAGAAGATATATGGGCAGATATGCGTGATCCGTTCCCACATCAACAACGCGGCTGCCTTTTACAAATGAGGCTGCCAGCGCAAGGCGTGCGTCAAGCGGGGGGAGCTTTTGTATATTTGTGTTCATGTTTTTTATTCAAGATAAAGAATT
>USKS01000158.1 GCA_900555345.1 uncultured Eubacteriales bacterium | reverse complement strand
CGGAAAAGTAAATCCAACGCAGTGCGAAGCGGTCACGATGGTAGCCGTTCAGGTCATGGGCAACGATGTAGCTGTCGGAATGGCGGCATCGCAGGGCAACTTCGAGCTTAACGTTTTCATGCCCGTTGCGGCATACAACTTCCTGCAGTCCGCACGTCTGCTTGCCGAAGCGATAGTTTCTTTCAACATAAACTGCGCCGTCGGCATTACGGCAAACAAAGAAAAAATGTATCACAATCTGCACAATTCGCTCATGCTCGTTACGGCGCTCAACCCTTATATCGGTTATGAAAACGCCGCAAAGACCGCAAAGAAAGCTTTTAAGGACAATATCTCCTTAAAGCAGGCATGCGTTGAGCTCGGATTCCTTACTGCTGAAAAATTCGATGAGGTATTTCATCCCGAACAGATGGTTTAATACCTGACGGAGGTAAATATGAAGGTAAGTTATTTTCCCGGCTGTACTCTCCGTACAAAGGCGAAAGATCTTGACAGATATGCCCGCAGCAGCGCGCTTGCTCTCGGTATAGAGCTTTGCGAGATTCCCGACTGGCAGTGCTGCGGCGGCGTGTTTGTAAGCGCCTCGGACGAGGTAGCCTCTAAGCTTTCAAGCGTGCGCGCGCTCATGAGCGCCCGCGACGAGGACAGACCGCTCGTGACAGTCTGTTCCGCTTGTCATAACGTAATAAAACAGACAAACCACGCAATGCAGACGGACAGCGCTTTTGAAAACAAAGTCAATCTGTATATGTCGCAGGACAAAGAAAAAAGAGAGCCTTATCACGGAGAAACAAAGGTTTATCACTATCTTGAGCTTCTCCGCGACGTGGTCGGCTTTGATAAACTCAAGGCGGCGGTCAAAAATCCGCTTACCGGCAGAAAGATAGCGGCATACTACGGATGCCTGCTGCTCCGTCCCGGCAAGGTCATGGCGTTTGACGACGTTGAAAACCCCACTATAATCGAGGATTTCATCCGCGCGTTGGGAGCAGAGCCTGTCATATACCCCTGCCGCAACGAGTGCTGCGGCGGATATGTGGCTCTTGAGGATCCCGAGGCGGCGGCACGCAGAAGCAGCAGCGTCAGCGGCAGTGCCGCGGGACACGGCGCCGAGATGATAGTAACCGCCTGCCCGCTTTGCAAGTATAATCTCGTGAAGAATTCAAGCCCTGTTCCGGTGGTTTATTTTACCGAGCTTCTGGCTGAGGCGCTTGGCGTGAAGGAGGATATTCATGCAGAATAAAAAAACAGAAAATCTGAAAGAGCAGGTGCTCCGTATGAGCGGAGTCAACCCGCTGAAATGTATGCGCTGCGGCAAGTGCTCAGGCACATGCCCGTCGTATGACGAAATGGAGTACCATCCTCACCAGTTCGTATACATGGTGGAGATCGGGGACATCGAAACGCTGATGAAGTCGGATTCCGTTTATAAATGTCTTTCATGCTTTGCCTGCGTTGACCGTTGTCCCAGAGGCGTTGAGCCCGCAAAGCTTGTCGAAGCGCTGCGCCTTGCGGTCATCCGTCAGAAGGGTGAAAACCACATGACAGCCGACGATATTCCGGAACTTATCGACGACGAAATGCCCCAGCAGGCGCTTGTAAGCGCTATGCGCAAATATTCTAAATAGGAAGGGAGAAAAAGAGACAATGCAAAGGATCGGAGTTTTTGTCTGCCACTGCGGTACCAATATCGCAGGCACGGTAGACGTTGCAAAAGTTGCCGAGGCTCTGAAAAATGAGCCCGGAGTCGTTTTCTCCACCGACTACACCTACATGTGCTCTCAGGCAGGACAGAACATGATAAAAGACGCTGTCCGCGAGCATAACCTCACCGGTATAGTAGTCTGCTCATGTTCGCCCCGTATGCACGAGGCAACGTTCCGCAAAACTGCTGCAGCTGCTGGTATAAACCCCTATATGGTGGAGATCGCAAACATCCGCGAGCAGTGCTCATGGGTGCATAAGGATATGCCCACGGGCACCGAAAAGGCAATAATACTTGCTAAAGCGGCTGTCGCAAAGGTAAATCTCAACGCGCCTCTCACACCCGGCGAGAGCCCCGTTACAAAGAGAGCGCTCGTTATCGGCGGCGGTATCGCAGGTATCCAGACGGCGCTCGACATTGCCGACGCAGGTTTCCCCGTTGATATAGTCGAAACAAAACCGACTATCGGCGGCAAAATGGCTCAGCTTGATAAAACGTTCCCGACGCTTGACTGCGCGGCCTGCATCCTCACCCCTAAGATGGTGGATGTGGCACAGAACGATAAGATACGCGTGTTCTCCTATTCCGAGGTGACGGCGGTGAAGGGCTTTGTGGGCAACTTTGACGTTACCATAAAGAGAAAAGCAAGATACGTAAAAGAGGATGTGTGCACCGGCTGCGGTGCCTGTACGGAAAAATGTCCCCAGAAGAAGATACCCAACGAGTTCAACCTGGGCATGGACAACCGCCGCGCCATTTATATCCCCTTTGCGCAGGCCGTTCCTAAGGTGGCGACCATCGACCCCGAGCACTGCATGATGCTGAAAACAGGCAAGTGCGGCGTTTGCTCCAAGGTCTGCACCGCAGGCGCTATCGACTATAAAGCGAAGGACGAGTACATCGAGGAAAAGTACGGTGCTATCGTTGCGGCTACCGGCTTCAATCCCATATCCATGGAGAAGTTCGACGAGTTTGCATACTCACAGTCCAAGGATGTTATAACCTCCCTTGAGCTTGAGCGTCTCATGAACGCCGCGGGACCCACGGGCGGCACGCTGCTCCGTCCCTCCGACGGCGAGCATCCTCACACCATCGTGTTCGTACAGTGCGTCGGCTCCCGCTGCGCTGCATGCGCGGAAAAGGGCAAGGAATACTGCTCCAAGATATGCTGCATGTATACCGCAAAGCACGCAATGCTCATCCGCGATAAATATCCCGATACCGACGTTTACGTATTCTACATAGATGTGCGTACTCCCGGCAAGAACTTCGACGAGTTCTACCGCCGCGCTGTCGAAGAATACGGCGTTCATTACATAAAGGGCATGGTCGGTAAAGTCTCTCCCGAGGGCGGAAAGCTCAAGGTGCAGGCATCCGATCTCATATACGGCAAGCAGGTGCATATAGACGCCGACATGGTAGTGCTTGCAGCTGCTATCGAGCCGGATAAGTCCGCGAGAGGTCTTGCGACCATGCTTACCGCAAGTATGGATACAAACGACTTCTTCACAGAGGCGCATCCCAAGCTCCGTCCCGTAGAAAGCCCCACGGCGGGCGTATTCCTCTCCGGCGCATGCCAGGGACCCAAGGATATCCCCGAAACGGTAGCACAGGCGGGCGCCGCGGCGTCCAAGGTAATAGGTCTGCTTTGCAAGGATAAGCTCACGGGCAACCCCTGCGTTGCACACTCCGACGAAATGATGTGCAACGGCTGCTCTACCTGCGAAAAGGTCTGCCCCTACGGTGCTATCACCTATGTGGATAAGGAATTCAGAATGCCCGACAGAACCACAAAGGTCCGCCGCGTTGCATCTGTCAACGAAGCGGTTTGCCAGGGCTGCGGCGCCTGCACGGTCGCCTGCATGTCCGGCGCAATGGATCTTCGCGGATTTACGAGCAAACAGATCATGGCGGAGGTTGACGCAATATGCAAGTAAACGAATATAAGCCGCTTATAGTGGCGTTCTGCTGCAACTGGTGCTCATATGCCGGCGCCGACCTTGCAGGAAACAACAGACTTAATTATCCCGCGGACGTAAAGATAATCCGCGTACCCTGCTCATGCAGAGTAAACCCCATGTTCATTCTCCGCGCGTTCCAGCGCGGGGCTGACGGCGTAATAATCTGCGGCTGCCATCCCGGTGACTGCCATTATACATCCGGCAACTACTACACCCGCCGCCGTATGGCGCTGCTGTTCTCAATGCTTGACTACCTCGGCATAGAGCGCGAGCGTACACGTGTCGAATGGGTCAGCGCCGCAGAGGGCGCAAAGTTTGCCGCAACTATGAACGATTTTGCCGAAAAGGTCGCATCCCTCGGCGAAAACAAGAGATTGGAGGATTTGCGATGCAAGAACTGAAACGCGAAATTCTCGTAGAAAAAGCAAAAGAGCTTCTCTCGGCAGGCACGGTCGACCGTGTCCTCGGATGGAAGCGCGGCGAGTTTGACTATGATGTAACCCCCGCTCTGTTCAGAACGGCGGAGGAGATCGACGCGGACTTTGTCTGGGGCGATTTCTGTGGAGCAAACTTCTCGAAGTATCTCGTAAAAGAGTGCGGCAAGGGCGACGGCAAGGTGCTTGTGTTCCTGAAGCCCTGCGATACATACAGCTTTAACCAGCTGCTCACCGAGCACCGCTTTGACAGAGAAAAGGTGTACGCGCTCGGCGTTCCCTGCAGCGGCATGCTTGACCCCTCAAAGATCAGAGAAAAAGCAGAG
The DNA here is from genome assembly GCA_900555345.1 of uncultured Eubacteriales bacterium. The sequence continues at coordinate 33 of USKS01000158.1, read as the reverse complement.
GGCAGGTGAAAAATCTTCAGGAACAGTTGAAGC
>USKS01000157.1 GCA_900555345.1 uncultured Eubacteriales bacterium | reverse complement strand
CACCGAAACGGTGCGAAAAACGGCGTCAAGGGTGGCGCAAATCAGAACGGCGCTGGCAGCGCCGCCGCAAAAAATCCCAATGCGGCTCGAAATCTTTTGCTTTTTGCGCTGCTTTTGTGCGCTGTCATTGCGTGCATCGTGACAGTCGGCGCGCAGTCGTGCTCGCGCAGGGGCACCCAAAACCCTGCCGCGTCTCCCGCAAAGGACGACGTACGGCTGAACACACCCACGGCGGATACCTCGGAGAGCGGCGGAAAAACCACTTTGTTTGCCGAGTTTACGGACGGCACAAAAGAGCTTGACATTACAAGCGGCTACGGTATTCTGATAGATCTCGACACGAACAAGGTGCTTGCCGCCAAGAGCGCGCAGGAGAAGATATATCCCGCGTCCATGACGAAGATAATGACGCTTATCGTGGCATATGAGAACGTGAGCGACACCGACGCCACATACACCTTCAAGGCGGAAATGCTGGACGATCTGTTTCGGCAGAACGCCTCCGTCGCGGGATTTTCGGCGGGAGAGAGCGTGCCCGTGAAGGATCTGTTCTACGGCTGCATTCTGCCGTCCGGCGCCGACGCGACCGGCGCGCTGGCGGAATACGTTGCCGGCAGTGAGGAGGCTTTCGCCGTGCTCATGAACAAGAAAGCCGCCGCCATGGGGCTTAAAAATACCCATTTCGTAACGGCGAGCGGACTGCATGACGACGATCATTACAGCACCTGCGAGGATATGGCGGCAATACTGCGCTATGCCGTGAACAACACGGGCATGCGCGAAATCCTTTCGACGTATCAGTATACGACGACAAAGACCGCCGAGCATCCGGACGGCATCACGCTTACAAGCACGCTGAAATCCCGTATGTCGGGAAATGAGGCTGCGGGCGTGTTTGTGCAGGGCGGAAAGACTGGCTACACCATAGAGGGCAGAAACTGCCTTGCGACATTTGCCGCAAACTGCACCGAGGAGCAGGCGGCGCTCACCTCGCCGAGGTACATACTGGTAACGGCATTCGCCTCCGGTGAGTACGCGCCTGTATTCGACGCGATAAACGTATATTCGGAGTTTTGCTCGTAAACGTCCGCGCGGCGGGGAAGCCGAAAACCACGGTTTGTTCTATATTTCTTTGCAAAGAAATTCATGCTTTTTTTCGTAAACTCGGCGGGCAGTTTCGTCTTTTCGGAATCGGAATAGAGCTTCAAACTTTGCCGCCCGCTTGCCAAACGCAGGTGAGAAGGACGTGAAGGGACTGCTGTTCCGGCAGCGGGCGGTTATAACTACCCGAAATCGGGAAAGCGATTCAAACTTTGTGGTTAGCTTGAAATGCTTTGCAAAAAACTGAAAGTCAGCAGTTTCAAAGCTTCGGCGTAGAGACGAGTGGGTGCGTCAGGCAACAGCGCAAAACGCGGCTCGGCTGCCGGGACAGCAGCCCCCTCACATCCTTAACTTAAGTTCGGCAGGCTGACGACAAAGTTTGAAATGCTTTTCCGACTCAAAGGTGCCGAAAGCTTTCACCGCTCCAAAAGCTCCCACCGCGCCGCGCCGAGAAACGCCGCGGCATACGCGCCCCTGTCGGCGCCGTAGCGCACGCAGTATGAGTGCTCCCACATATCAAGACACATAAGCGGCAAAAAGTTCGGCGGAAGCAGTCTGTTTCCGGGCGTAAACAGTATGTGCAGCGCCCCGCCCCGCCGCATGCTTTCCTCCGCTATCCACAGAAAGCCGCAGCCCGGGCTTGCCTTTGCTTTCTGCACAAACTCGTATCTGAAACGCTCGCAGCCGGAAAAGCTTTTGCATATCCTCGCGCGTGCCATCTCGCCTATCATTCCGCTGCCGCCGAGGGACGAAAAAAACATCCTGTGGCAAACGTATCCCCCCGCCGCGTCCCGAAGCTCGCGCACCATGCCTCTTTTGTATTTCGGCAGCGCCGAGGCGGGCAGCCTGTACAGCGCCTGCGGATCGCAGCGCGTGCTGCCGTCCGTTATGACCGCAAGGGATGCCGCCTGCGCCCCCATAAATGTGTCTCTGTGCAGACAAAGCAGCGCGCGGCTTATGAAATTTTCCGTTCCCTGCGCGATAGGCGCGTCATTTTTGTAATCGAAATGCATATTTCCTCCGCTATGCGACAAAAAATTGACAGTAAATCTTTGCTTCATTCATACGCCGTTCATGATGTACGGTTAATATATTTAATATAAATATATTTCTGACTTACGAAAGGTATGTGTACTATGGCAAATAACCCCTTCAGCGAAAATACGCCTTATCTGCACCGCCTTGCGGAAAAAAGCAATGCGGCGAACGGCATTGTGCCGGATATGTATACAAAATACAACGTCAAAAGAGGACTGCGCGACATAAACGGCCGCGGCGTTCTCACAGGACTTACCGAAATATCCGAAATCGTCGCTGCAAAAGAGGTCGGCGGCGAGACTGTCCCCGCGGACGGCGAGCTTTACTACCGCGGTATAAACGTGCGATCTCTTGCCGAGGGCTTTCAGCGTGACGGCAGATACGGCTTTGAGGAGTGCGTATATCTTCTGCTGTTCGGCACACTGCCGAGTGCCGGAGAGCTTTCCGCGTTCAAAGATCAGCTGGGAGCGTACCGCTGCCTGCCCACGAATTTCGTGCGCGACATTATACTCAAAGCTCCCAGCCACGATATGATGAACACCCTTGCGCGAAGCGTGCTCACCCTGTACGCGTACGACGACAACGCGGACGATATCTCCGTCGTCAACGTACTGCGCCAGTGCCTGCAGCTCATCGCGCTGTTCCCCATACTCTCAGTATATGCGTATCAGTCGTATTCCCATTACCACGACGGCAACAGCCTTTATATCCATCAGCCGCGCCCCGAGCTTTCCGCGGCGGAGAACCTATTGCACATACTCCGTCCCGACGGCTCCTATACCGAGACCGAGGCGAGAACGCTCGACCTTGCCCTCGTTCTGCACGCGGAGCACGGCGGCGGTAACAACTCAACGTTTACCACCCACGTCGTGACATCCTCGGGCACGGATACGTATTCCGCAGTCGCGGCATCCCTCGCGTCGCTGAAGGGCCCGCGTCACGGCGGCGCAAACATTAAGGTCGTTCATATGTTCGACGATCTGAAGGCGAATACTCCCGACAGAAGCGACGCCTCCCTGCGCGACTACCTTTCAAAGGTGCTGGAGAAAGAGGCGTTTGACAAAAGCGGACTTATATACGGTATGGGTCACGCCATATACTCCCTCTCCGACCCCAGAGCAGAGATACTCAAAAGCTTTGCAAAAAAGCTGTCTCTTGAAAAAGGACTTGAGGAGGAGTACGACCTTTACAAGAGAGTCGCGAAATGCGCATCGGAGCTCATATCCGAAAAGCGCAGAATATACAAGGGCGTCAGCCCCAACGTTGACTTTTACAGCGGCATGATATACCGCATGCTGGATCTGCCCGAGCAGCTGTACACCCCCATTTTCGCCGTTGCCAGGATCGCGGGCTGGAGCGCCCACCGTCTGGAGGAGCTGCAGAACGCGGGCAAGATAATCCGCCCCTCATATAAATATGTAGGCAGCCGCGCGCAGTATATCCCCCTTGACGAAAGAAAATAATTCCAATCGTCGGAGAGGTGCCGGAGCATCGTAAAAGGCTGTCGCCGCACTGCGGCGGAGACAAAAGGATAAAGACCACTCTGAAAGGTGTGCTTGAAAATGATACTTAATCAAAAAGAAACAACGGTCTCATACCGCTGCCCCGACTGCGGAAGCTGGGTAAGCGGTCTTGCGGGCATGTTCTCGCTGAGCGCGGATATGCTCAGACTGAAATGTCCCTGCGGATCAAATGATGAGCTGACGCTTGTGTATACAAGGGACAAAAAGCTGCGTTTCAGCGTGCCGTGCTTTATCTGTCCGAAACCGCATAATTTCACGGTCTCGCAGCAGGTATTTTTCGAAAGAGAGCTTTTCGCGCTGCCGTGCCCGTATTCCGGCGTGGACATCTGCTATCTCGGAAAGCGAGAGGCGGTGGAGGCGGCGCAGATCGAAGCGGATAACGAGCTTCGGGAGCTTATGAGCGACAGCGACGCGGGCTTTTCCGACGTTTCCGACGCACGTCGGGCGGCTGAGGGCGTGCTCAGTGACCCGCAGATACTGGAGATTGTAAATTTCGTGATACGCGATCTGGACGAGTCCGGCGCGATACACTGCCGCTGCCCGCAGGACGAGGGAGTTTATACGGTGGACGTGACGGACGACGGTATATGCGTCAGCTGCTCCCGCTGCGGTGCGAAGACTGTCATCCCGGTGACGAGCACCATAAGCGCCCAGGCGTTTCTCAACTGCGAAAGCCTGGAGCTTACCTGAGAATATATTGAGTATTTATATAAAAACCGCCGCACTGATGGGGCGGTGACTTAGGAAAACATTGAAGCAAGGAACGGTGTAGCTTAACGGCTATGCCGTTCTTTGCTCTTTTTTACTTG
>USKS01000156.1 GCA_900555345.1 uncultured Eubacteriales bacterium | reverse complement strand
CAGGGCGCATATTTCTCTTGCGTTTCCCGGGGCGGAGCGGAATCTCACAAGGCTGAACGCGCCCGCAACGGCAACTCCCGCACCTATATTTCCGTTGACGAGCATTATAACGAGCTGAACCGTTACGGGCAGTATCGCAAGAGTTGTTGCAAAGCTCTGTGTGGATCTTGATTTGAACATACCGACGGCGGCAGTGCCGATGCCGAGTATGAGAGAGACCGCCGTGCATATGAAGAACGCGGACGGTGTCAGTTCGGATGAGATGATGGATTCAAACATTTTAAGCCCTCTTTTCCTTGCAGTAATTGTTTTTTGCTATATGCTCCGTGTAGCACGTACCGTATTTTGAAAACGAAGCGGGATATGCCCGCGCCTGTGACAGAAGGCGGGCAAGCCACAGCGGGCAAACGCCCGGCAGCTTTATCTCCATAAGGACAAAATCGCTGTCCGGCACGATAGGCGCACCGAAATCACCGAGGCGAAGGTCGAGCTCCGTGTCTCTCCAACGCAGGTTTGTGTCAAACGTTATTCGCAAGTCCGGGTCTTCAATGCCCGCAAAGGCTATGCGGTCATAGGCGATAAAAACGCGGGGGGCGGTTTTAAAGCTGTGCTGAAACCAGTCTATCTCCCTGCCTGTCTGCCCGTACACCTCGCCCGCGCCGCCGCACGCAAGCACTTCGGCAACGCTTTCTGCGTCGGTCGTTATTCTTCTTTTATATACAATGCCGAGGCTTTTCTTTTTTATCTCGGCAAACACCCTGCCGTCCTTCTCCGGCACACTGTAGCTGCGGACGCGCAGCTTTTCCTTATAGTCCGGCTTTCCTATCGACGCTCTTATAAGGCGCCAGTCGGGAGTATCGTAATAAATATTGCAGACCGTGTATCTGCCGTATTCATCGGGAACGGTACGCAAAGCCATACCCGCAAGTATCGTCTCCTGCTGTCTCGGCGTTATGATATACTTTTTTTCATATCTTTCAAAGCAGAGCTTCGGCTGTTTTGTATCCGACATATTTCTGCCTCCTTTTCTTTACGCCTGTATGATAAAAAACAAACCTAAAGCAAAGCTAAAGAAAAAAATTTATTTCCTTTAGCTTTGCTTTAGGTTGTGGCTGTACAATGAGCACAGAAAAAAAGAAAGGAGACTTTCAAAAATGAAAAAAACCATACTTTACAAAATCGCGGCGGTGCTTTTATCCGTTATAACTGCGGCAGCCATGATACCGGCAGCGTTTGCTTCGGATGAGAGCGAGAGAGAATACGACACGGACGGCGCAACGAAATTTACGTTTACCGACAGCGGCATTGACGCTGTCAAGGGAGATTACGACGGCTGCAATATTAACGGAAGTGATCTTACGATAAATTCCGCCGGCGTATACATCCTCAGCGGCACCTCAAGCGACGGATCGGTTACCGTCAAAAAAGGAACAACCGGCGTTGTGCTTATCCTTGCCGGACTGAACCTCACCTCTGCGGACAGCGCGCCCATCGCCTGCAACAAATCAAGCGAAGTCACTGTCGTAGCTGCAGCCGGCAGCAAAAACACGCTGACCGACACCGAAAAGAACAACGGCGACAACTATCCCGACAACGAAAACGCGGAGAACGCCGTCATTAAATGCAAGGACGGCTCGAAGGTGACCATTTGCGGCACGGGTGAACTCACCGTAAACGCTCTGGGCAAAAACGGTATAAAATCCGGCGCCTCCACAGAGGAAGACGGAGAAGCCTGCCTTTATATCAAGGAACTTACGCTTACGATAAATGCAAGCGTTAACGACGCTGTAAACGCCGAGGCTCTTCTGAACATCTATAGCGGCAGCATTACAATTGACGCGGGTGACGACGCCCTGCACTGCGACTATATAATGAATGTAGGCGGGGAGGGCACCGCGGGACCCACAATAAAAGTAAACAGCTGCTGCGAGGGGCTTGAGGCAGCAGAGCTTAACATATACTCGGGAAATATAACGATATATTCCGAGGACGACTGCATTAACGCGGCGAATTCCGACCTTAGCGACTACGGCTTTTCGCTCAGCATATACGGCGGCACGCTGTACATGGAGTCCTCCTCCGGCGACGGCATCGACTCCAACGGAACGCTTACGATATCCGGCGGCAGCACGACTGTATGGACGGCAAACACTGCCGACAACCAGCCCCTTGACGCCGACGGTAAAATTACGATTTCGGGCGGCACGGTGCTTGCCGCAGGCGGCTCCTTCGGCATGGGCATGAACATTGAAGCAACCCAGCCGTTTGTTGTATTCGGCAATACCGGAATGGGCGGCGGCATGGGACAGGGCGCACAGGGCGGAACACCCGGTGAGCCTCCCACGGGCGGCGCAGGTCAGGACGGACAGAGCGGCACCCCCGGCGAGCCTCCCACGGGCGGCGCAGGTCAGGACGGACAGAGCGGCACTCCCGGCGAGCCTCCTACGGGCGGCGGCATGGGTCAGGGCAGCGTGCTTTTGAGTGCCGACAGTGATTTTGAAATAAAAGACGCTTCCGGCAGCACAGTGTACAGCGGAACTGCGCCATACAACGCAAGCTATATATTCTATTCGTCCCCCGATCTCTCCGAGGGCAGCGAATACACTCTTTACTCCGGCGGCGTAAGCGCTGCGGCGGCAAGCGCGGGATATACTATTGCAAACAACTCAGGCAGCGCTCCCGCAAAGCCGAACGATGACAGCGGCAGTGAAAATGGCAGCACAAGCACAAGCGAGACCAATCCGCAGACCGGGGACAGTATATATCCCATCATATTTGCGGCAGTATTTGTAGCTCTCGGCGGCGGGGCAGCCGCGGCAGCTGTAATAATCGTCCGCAAGCGCTCGCGCAGAGGCGAGAACTGAGACACACACAAGCGCTTCGTGCAGCATCAGATCTGCACCCGTGCAGAGGTGAAAGCAGAGGGATGCAGGTGTTTCGCACGGTATCGACTCAACGCTCACGCATAGTGAAAACTAAAATACGCAAGCGCTTCGCGCAGCATCGATATACGCTGACGCAGACGCGACCCCCTTAACCATCAAGTATATAAAAACACTCGCAGCCGTTGACGGCTGCGAGCGTTTTTTCAATAAAATATGTTTCTGTCCGGTAAAGCCCGTCTGCGGCATGCGCGCATTTCCGCTCTGCCGCGCGGCTTTTGCAAAGCCGTTTATCCGACCATCGAAAACGCAGAAAGTGCGGGGCAGAACGCCCCGCACTTCATATTCATTTTGCCTCGGCAGCTTCAAACACGGCGCCCGTCGCATCGTCAACGTACTGGCGTGTATACAGCGCGTGATAGTATCCGCGGGCGGCGAGCAGCTCGCTGTGCGTGCCCTGCTCCACTATCTTTCCGTCGCGCACGACCAGTATCAGATCGGCATCGCGTACCGTCGAAAGACGGTGCGCTATCACAAGCGACGTTCTGCCGTGGATTATTGTATTTATGGCAGACTGTATCTTCTGCTCCGTTATGGTATCAACGGAAGCCGTTGCCTCATCGAGCACAAGTATGCGCGGCTTTGCGAGTATCGCGCGCGCAAAGGATATAAGCTGCTTTTCGCCCGTGGAGAGAAGATCTCCGCCCTCTCCCACGTCGCTTTCAAGTCCGTTTTCAAGCTTTTCTATAATACCGTCGGCGGAAACGAGGCGCAGCGCCTCGGCGATCTCCTCGTCAGTCGCGTCCGGATTTCCGTACAACAGATTTTCCCGTACGGTGCCCGAAAACAGATGCGGCGTCTGAAGCACGTAGCCGATGGAGCTGTGCAGCCAAAGCTGCGAGCGCTCTCTGGCGTCTCTGCCGTCTATAAGCACCTGACCGCTTGTAGGCTCAAAGAATCGGCACACAAGGTTTACAAGCGTCGATTTTCCCGCTCCCGTTTCGCCGACTATGGCGATATTGGTGCCGAACGGTATTTTCAGGTTAAAATGCTCAAGCACGTATTCGTCGCCGTCCGGATACTTGAAGCTTACATCACGGAATTCAATATCGCCGTGCAGCTCTTCCCAGTTTTCCCTTTTGGCGTTGAAGCTGTCGCCGTACTTTTCAATAACCTCGGGAGTATCCGCCACATCCGACTTTGTCTCCATAAGCTTTGAAAAGCGCTCAATATTGACCTGCGTCGTTATAAGATCGGAAATACAGTCGATGACCCAGCGCACAGGCTCCATCATACCCTGTGCATAAGACATGAACATGGAGAACGTGCCGACCTCGTCGGCAGCGATATACCCGCCGCGCCACAATACTATGGCAAGCGCAAGGGAAGAGGCAAGGTTCATCGTTGCGGCAAACAGACCGCGCAGGTGCGCGCTGCGCACCGTTTTTCTCAGCATTTCTGAAGTATCTTCAACAAAATGCTCTGTTATGCTGTCCTCTATAACAAGGGTCTTTATGGTTTTCGCGCCCGTTATACCCTCGTTGAAATCGGAGGTGATCTTCGAGTTCACCTCGCGTATCTCGCGGTTGACCGCCACAAGCTTTTTCTGGAATACGGAGAAAAGCACCTGTCTCTTATA
>USKS01000155.1 GCA_900555345.1 uncultured Eubacteriales bacterium | reverse complement strand
AGTCCCTTCACGTCCTTCTCACTTACGTTCGGTGAACTGACGAAAAAGTTTGAAATGCTTTTCCAATTTCTAAAAATTAAAGCTGCGAACAACAATTCGCTGCCTGAATCAGATTTTGCCCGGAGACAAACAAAAAAGCGGGGACGTGCCCAGCTTATTTTGTTTATCTCATAAAGTATGCGTCACGTTCTGCGCCGACGGATATCAGCCACATCTTTGAGCCAAGCTTTTCCTCAAGAAACTCCACATAATGCTTTGCATTTGCGGGGAGCTCGTCGAAAGAACGGCAGCCGGATATGTCGCAGCCCCAGCCGTCAACATATTCGATGACCGGCTTTGCCTTTTCAAGCACTTCGCCCACGGGGAAATCGTTTATGATCTCACCGTTATACTCATATGCCGTGCAGACAGGGATCTTATCCATGTATGAAAGCACGTCGAGCTTTGTAAGCGCGATCTTGTCGCTGCCCTGAACGCACACACCGTATCTTGACGCAACAACGTCAAACGCGCCGACGCGCCTCGGTCTGCCGGTTGCGGCGCCGTACTCGCCGCCCGCTTTTCTGAGCGCCTCTGCCTCGTCGCCCTCCATCTCAACAGTGAAAGGTCCGGCGCCCACGCAGGTGGAGTAAGCCTTCATAATACCGACGGTGGTGTCAACTTTAATTCCGGGTATGCCCGCGCCGATAGGCGCGTAAGCGGAAATGGTATTTGATGAAGATGTAAAGGGATAGATACCGAAATCTATGTCACGGAGAGCGCCGAGCTGCGCCTCAAACATTATGCGCTTGCCCTCTGCGTTTGCTCGGCGGAGGTATACGCCGGTGTCGCAGATATAGTCGCGGAACTCCTCGCCGTAGGTCTCAAGGTACTCGAGCATTTCGTCGTATGCTCTGCCCTGTTTGCCGTAAACCTTTTCGATTGTCAGATTTTTGAAGTCGAGGATCGACTTCAGATGCTCTTTAAGATATTCCTTATGGAAAAGATCACCTGTGCGTATCGCCTTTTTCGCGTATTTGTCGCTGTATACGGGAGCGATTCCGCGCTTTGTGGAGCCGTAGCCCGCACCGCCGAGGCGCTCCTCCTCAAAGCAGTCCAGATCGACATGATAAGGCATTGTGATGATCGCCCTGTCGCTTATCTTAAGGTTTTCGGGAGAAATTTTTATTCCCTTTTCGCGAAGCTTTTCGATTTCGCCGTGAAGATGGTGAAGGTCTATCGCCATACCGTTGCCCATAACGCAGACAACGTCGTCGCGCAGGATACCTGAAGGAAGAAGATTGAGTATAAACTCTCCTTTTTCGTTTATAACGGTATGCCCCGCATTGTTTCCGCCCTGATACCTTACTACTATGTCCTGATCACGGCTGAGAAGGTCGACTATACGTCCCTTACCCTCGTCGCCCCAGTTGATACCTACTACTGCTGTAAGCATAAAGCTGTTCCCTTTCCGGCACCGTGTACTTGTCGAATAATGACCGACGCCGTACAGTATTGTACCACATTTTATATTATACTGTCAACCTGAAATGGTTATAAATTGAAGTTGTCTATAATTTTGCAATTCATATGATGCGCCGCTTTGCGCAAATTAAACGTGAATGAATTTTCAAATCAATTTTTTATGCGGAGAATTATATATATGAAAACTATTAAAAGGAGCGCTGCCGCACTTCTGTGCGTGCTCTCGGCATTTATATTCTGCCTCGGCACGTCGGCTGCCGGCAGCAAGACCGTTTATCTCGGCGGGATGCCGTTCGGCGTCCGTGTATTCAACGGACGGCTTACGGTAAACGGCTTCGGCGAGGTGGACGCGGAGGGCGGAAACGTTTCTCCGGCAAAGGACGCGGGCTTTCGCGAGGACGACATAATTAAGAAAGTGGATGGGCGCGACGTGGGCACGGCGCTCGATATCACTCAGGCGGTGCTGAAAAGTGAAGGCAGAGCGCTTGAATTTACGGTGCAGCGGCAAAACAGCACACTTACTCTCACGGTTGTTCCGGCACTTTCCGAGAGCAGCGGAGAATACAGGATCGGGCTTTGGCTAAGGGACGGTACCGCGGGCATCGGCACTCTCACATATATTATACCCGAAACCGGCGCTTTCGGCGGTCTGGGCCACGGGATCTGCGACTCTGCGACGGGAAAGCTGTGCGATCTGGGACACGGGATCGTCTCGGACGTGATGGTAAACGGAGTAAAGCGCGGAGCGGCGGGAGACCCGGGAGAGCTTAAGGGCATATTTTCCGCCGAAAAAAGCGGGACGGTGACCCTCAACACCGATCACGGCGTTTTCGGCATATTTGCGGACGTCGACAAACTGGGTGCCGACGCAAAAACCATAGAGATCGCCGAAAAGGACGACTTTCACCGCGGGGACGCCGTTATATACTGCACTCTTGATGAGAGCGGTGTCAAAGAATACGCCGTAAAGGTGGACAAAGCGGGCTCGGGCGACCCCGCGGGCAGCTTTCTTGTGGAAATTTGCGACAAGGCGCTTATTGAAAAGACGGGCGGCATCGTTCAGGGCATGAGCGGCAGTCCCGTCGTTCAGGACGGAAAGCTTATCGGCGCGGTCACTCACGTGCTTGTAAGCGATCCCACCCGCGGATACGGAATTTATATCGAGGATATGATGGACAGCATGCCCGACATTTTGAAAAGTCGGTAAAATGATGCAGACTGCGCTCTGCATAAGCACCCCCGCCGTGGCAATACTTTATTTAACAAAACAGTGGGGGCATCCATGTACTACAACAAAGTGGAAATATGCGGCGTTAACACCTCAAAGCTAAAAACGCTGACAAGCGAGGAGAAAGAGGAGCTTTTGGAGCTTTCCTCAAAAGGAGATGCGGACGCGCGCCGAAAGCTTATAGACGGAAATCTGCGGCTGGTGCTGAGCATCATCCAGCGTTTTACCAATCGTCACGAAAATCTCGACGATCTGTTTCAGGTCGGCTGTATCGGGCTTATAAAAGCTATTGACAACTTCAACACGGAGCTCTGCGTAAAGTTTTCGACATACGCGGTTCCCATGATAATAGGAGAGGTACGGCGCTATCTGCGTGATAACAATTCCATACGGGTGTCGCGCTCCGTGCGTGACCTTGCTTACCGCGCGCTGCAGACAAGAGAAAAGCTGCAGGTCGAAATGAACAGCGAACCGACAGTGGAGCAGATAGCCGCCGCCCTCGGTGAGCCGCGGGAGGCGGTGGCTGCAGCCATAGACGCAATTGTAGAGCCCATGTCGCTGTACGACCCCGTATACAGCGACGGCGGCGACAGCATTTACGTTATGGACCAGATAAGCGACACGGATAACACAGACGAAAGCTGGCTTGAGGATATAGCGCTGAGAGAGGCGCTGAAAACTCTGTCAAAGCGCGAGCGCGACATTATAAACATGCGCTTTTTCCGCGGAAAAACGCAGATGGAGATAGCCTCCGAGATCGGAATTTCGCAGGCGCAGGTCTCGCGGCTGGAGAAAAACGCCATCAGCACCATCCGCAGGAACCTTTGACCGCTCCATAGCACAGCTTATGATAGGCTGTGCTATTTTTAATAATGCTTCTATCGCCGATCCGCTTGACTTTCTCTGTTTCCCATGTAGAATGTTTAGGGCTCGGCAGTCTCTGCCGTGCTGCTCACAGCAAAACACAGAACAGGAGTTGTTATCATGAAGTACGACGTTGCCATCATCGGCGCGGGCCCCGGCGGCATCTTCTCCGCCTACGAGCTGACGAAGCTCGCCCCCTCGCTCAGGGTCGCCGTTTTTGAAGCCGGCCACAGCCTTGAAAAGCGCCATTGCCCCATCGACGGCAAGAAGGTCAAAAGCTGCATCGGCTGCAAAAGCTGCTCGATCATGAGCGGCTTCGGCGGCGCGGGCGCGTTTTCCGACGGCAAGTATAACATCACCAACGACTTTGGCGGCACGCTGCACGAGTACATCGGCAAAAAGCAGGCGCTCGACCTCATGCACTACGTCGACGAGATCAACATGGCCTACGGCGGCGAGGGCACGAAGCTCTACTCCACCGCCGGCACAAAGTTCAAAAAGCTCTGCATCCAGAATAAGCTCAACCTGCTCGACGCCTCCGTCCGTCACCTCGGCACGGACGTGAACCTCGTCGTGCTCTCGAACCTCTACGCTGCGCTCAAGGACAAGGTCGACTTCTACTTCGACTCCCCCGTCACCACCATCGCCCGCAAGGACGAGGGCTACCGCATCACCGTCGGCGAGACGGACTACACCTGCAAAAAGTGCATCGTCTCCGTCGGACGCGTAGGCAGCAAGTGGATGGAGGGCGTGTGCCGCGAGATGAACATTCCCACCAAGTCCAACCGCGTCGACCTCGGTGTGCGCGTCGAGCTGCCCGCCGTCGTCTTCTCCCACCTCACCGACGAGCTCTATGAGAGCAAGATCGTCTACCGCACGGAAAAGTTCGAGGACAACGTCCGCACGTTCTGCATGAACCCCAACGGCATCGTCGTCAACGAGAACACGAACGGCATCGTCACGGTCAACGGCCACAGCTATGAGGATAAGTCCCTCCAGACCG
>USKS01000154.1 GCA_900555345.1 uncultured Eubacteriales bacterium | reverse complement strand
GTGCCGCTGCCCTGTGCCGAGCCACTGCCGCCGCGTGCATCCCTGCCAAAAGCAGTCTGCCCGTAGCGCCCCGCCTGATCATTTCGCGAGACCTGAGCGCCGCTCTGCGGATCGCGGCGGTGCTGCGCACCGCTTTGCGTATTCGGTTTTCTTTCGCCGTAATAGTCCCGATCCATTTTGCCGCGCTCCTTTCCGCATTTATCAGGGCAGATCTGTTAAAAAATATTCTATTTGCCGATCACATACCGAGAGATAATACTCGTATCTCTGTCAAAGCCCGAACCACGCCGCGGCGCAAAACAGCACCGTCGCGACGGTAAAGACCGCCACGATCTTTCTTTCGCTCCAGCCGCACTGCTCAAAATGATGGTGTATGGGCGCCATTTTGAAAAGGCGTTTGCCGTGGGTCAGCTTGAAATATCCAACCTGAAGGATATCCGACGCGGTCTCGCAGATATAGACAAGGCCGCAGATGATAACTATAAGCGGATTATCGGCAAGAAATGCCGCGCCGACCACAAGTCCGCCGAGGAACAGCGAGCCCGTGTCGCCCATGAAAACTCTTGCGGGATATGCGTTGTACACAAAAAATCCCGTGCAGCTGCCGAGCATAAGTGCGGAGACCGCCGCGAGAGACGGGTCAGTTTTGCCCGTAAAGAACGCCGCCGCGCCGAAAAACAGAGCAACAACGCTCGTGACAGACGAGGCAAGGCCGTCAATGCCGTCCGTAAGGTTTACGCTGTTCATCACTCCGCAGAGAAGAAGCAGCGCGATGATGTAATAGAATATGCCGAGTTCAAGATGAATGCCTGTAAACGGTATGCGCATGGACGTATTTATGGCGCCTATAAGCCTCATACCGAGAAGATACAGCCCCGAAAGGACAAGCTGCAAAAGGAATTTCTGCGGCGCGGTAAGTCCCTCGTTGCGCTTTTTGCGAAGCTTTGCTCTGTCGTCTATCATGCCGATGAGTCCGGATGCCAGCGCCATGGCGAGGGTCATTATGAGCGGAGCCGCGGCAGCCGCGCCGCGCATGACGCCGATGTATACGCACATTGCCGCGCCGGTTATGCACGATGCGGCTATAAACGCAAGGCCGCCCATGGTGGGGGTACCCTCTTTGTTCTTATGCCAGCGCGGACCGATCTCCAGGATCTTCTGCCCCATTTTTTTGGAGGCGAGCACCGGTATCAGCTTGCGCTCCGCAAGAACCGTTATTATAAAGGTCAGCACCGTGCCGACGGCGTACATTACGGGATACTGCATATGTTTCTCCTGCCTGTTTCAGTCTTCTTAATAAAATTATAGCTTATATAATTATATCACTGTTTATGTCGTCGGTCAACAATTAATCGCATATTTGCGCCGTACCCGCCGTCTCTTTCCCGCTCGCCGCGTCCCGCAGCGAAAACGGTCGTTCTCGGCTTGCCGAATGCGGCACGCAGATAAAGCGCACGGCAGTCGGCACCGCCGCGCAGTCGGGTACATCCGGCATCATCTGCCGAACTTGCGCCTCAGCACATCGCGGCATATATCGCGCTCGCTGAAGCTGTGCTTTCCCTCTGCGTCCGTTTCGTAGTTTTCATGCCCTTTGCCCATGAGAGCAACGGTCTCCCCCGGGCGCGCCGACTCAATGGCGTACGCTATTGCCGAGCGTCTGTCGGGGATAACGGCGCAGCCGCCGTCGGGTATGCCTCTCAGTATATCGTCTATGATCTTCCCGCGGTCTTCCGTTCGCGGGTTGTCTGATGTGACTATTACTCTGTCGCACATTTCATACGCGGCGCGCCCCATAAGCGGACGCTTTTCGCTGTCCCTGTCGCCGCCGCAGCCGAACACAACCGTAAGGTACCCACCCTTGCGGCGAAGTCCCGACAGCGCCGCTCTCATGGCATCGGGTGTATGGGCGTAGTCAATTATAACATCGATACCGTAAGAGGCGCGGTCCGCTATAAGCTCCGTTCTGCCGCAAACGCTTTTAACTGCGGCAATTCCCTCTTCCACGGCATACGGCTCAATGCCCGCTTCAAGCGCGCACACCGCGGTAAGCATTGTGTTGTACACGGTATATGATCCCGCCACCCGCGTTCTTATGTTAAGACTTTTGCCCGCATAGCCGAGAGTATACGATACCCCGTCAAGACCGCAGTGCACATTGTGCGCAAGCCACGCTCCCGCGCGAATGCCGCTCACCCTTGACGCCCACGGATCGTCGGCGTTCACAAGAGCATGGCGGCAGTGTTCGAACAGTGACGCTTTTGCTGCAAAATAGTTTTCCATCGTGCCGTGCGTATCGAGATGCTCCGGAGAAAGATTTGTAAATATGCCCCATTCGAAATCAAGCGGCGCGGTTTTCTTCTGCAAAAGCGCATGGCTCGACACCTCCATCACAACGTCTGTGATACCGAGGCTTTTCATATGCGCCAGCGCGCCGTACAAATATTTGGGGTCCGGAGTCGTCATGGCGGCGGGAGTGTCGCTGACCTCCGCGCGTGAGTTTTCGATCCTCTCGCCGCAAGCCCTGCATCCGAGAGTGCCAATTATGCCGCACTTTCTGCCCGAACAGCGGAGTACGGACTCAAGAAACTCCGCAGTGGATGTCTTGCCGTTTGTGCCCGTTATGCCGTACAGCCGCATATCCTTTGCGGGTCTGCCGTAATAGTTGTTCCACACCGCCGCGGCGCAAAGCCGTGTATCGTCCGTCACAATATGAACAGCGCCACCAAGATCGGATTTCGGCAATTGCATATCTTTCTCGGTAACGTATGCGGCGGCGCCGTTTTTCACGGCTTCTTCTATGTAATCGGCACCGTTTCTGCAGCTGCCTTTTATGCATATGAACAGGCTGCCGTCCACGGCTTCTCTTGAGTCTGTGACCGGCGTCGATATTTCCGCGTCCGCCTTTATTTCGTCGAATGCACAGCCGATCCCGTCAAGTAATTCAGTCAATTGCATAAATGCCCTCCGAAAGATTATCTTTGAACTTCCGGAGGGCATTTGCCCGCAGTATTTTCGTCAATCGTCGGCAACGCCGCTCGTAACGCGCATGGTTATCTCCACAACGCTTCCCTCGGGGACCTTGGTCCCCGCCGCGGGTGTCTGGGTGGAAACGGTCGCATCCTGGTTGCTTGTCGTTCCGCTGATGCTCAGGTTGAGACCCGCGTTTGTGATCATTCTGTTTGCCGCCTCCGCGGTCTTGCCGGTAACGTCGGGAACTTCGATCGTATCCTTGGGTGTCTCGCCGCCGGTATACAGTATGATCTTGCCGCCGTCCTTCATAAGCGTTGCGCCCGCGGCGGGGATCTGTGCCGTTACGGTGCCGCCGTTTCCTACGGTCACCGCGCGTATACCCTTGTTTGCTATATCAAGTTTTGCGCCGTCAATGTCAAAGCCCGTGTAGTCGCGGACGCTGAGCTCAACGTTTTCAAGTTCTTCGTCCGTATACTGCGGCTCATATCCCATATAGGGCAGCACGTCGGATAAAAACTGCGAAACATAGGGGGCTGCGACCACGCTGCCGTAAACACTGCCGCCCATAGGCTCGTCGACAACCATAATAACGGCAATCTCGGGATCGTCCGCAGGAGCGAACGCAGCGCATGAGCCGATGCGCAGCGTTGTCTGTCCGCTTGCGTCCTTTGTATCTATTTTTTCTGACGTACCTGTTTTCGCAGCCACTTTGTAGCCCATTACATACGCGTTTCTCGCGCCGCCGTCCGTTGCGACACCCTCTTCGAGAATATCGGCGATATTCTTGCACACATCTGTGCTGACCACCTGCCTTTTCACCTTGGTTCCGTAGGTGTCAAGGACCGCGCCGTCGCTGTCCGTGACCTCACTGAGCAGGTGCGGCGTTACAAGATAGCCGCCGTTTGCAATGGAGCATATGGCTGTAAGCTGCTGAATGGGCGTCGTTTTGTATGTCTGTCCGAACGAATATACCGCAAGGGAGACATTTGAAAAGTTATCGTAAGTGTGATAGTAGCTCTTTGCTTCGTTGGGCAGATCGATTCCAGTCACATCGCCGTAGCCGAAAGAAAGGAAATAGTCGTAGAACTTTTCTCTTCCCAGTCTGAAAGCCGCCTGCATAAGCGTGGGGTTGCATGACTGCTGCAGACCGCGGCGGTATGTGACAGTGCCGTGTCCGCCCGCCTTGTGGCAGTGTATGGGTTTCGGATAGCCGTCTATCTTAAGCGCGCCGGTACAGGTAAAGCTGTCTGTCTCTTTGACAACGTTTTCCTGAAAGACCATTGCGGTCGTGAGGATTTTTGACGTGGAGCCGGGCTCGTAAAGCTCGGTGATGGCTTTATTTTTCCACATTTCGAACAAAAGGTCGAAATACTTATTGCTGTACGCCTGCTTGTAGTACTCCTCTCGGTTCTCGCGGTAGTACGACTCAAGCTCGGCTGCAAACTCGTCGCTTTCCTCGTTTACGTTCGTAAGCTCGCTTTTAAGCTTCTTTTTAGCAAGATTTTTTGCGTCTGTCTCCCTGTCCTCAGACGAAGCATATTCTTCAAGCTTTGCTTTGGAGTCGGTATCAAGCTGATACGGGTCATTGCAGTCAAAGGAC